>JAJDZL010000084.1 GCA_022824665.1 Gammaproteobacteria bacterium
CTTCGAAGACCGGGAAGATTGGTATACAAGAGCCAATGCCGATACAAATGCGCCGGTGATTGCCATTCCGACCACGTCAGGAACGGGATCAGAAGTCTGACGAGCCTCGGTCATAACAGATCATACTGATCAGACCAAGAAAATCATCTTTCATCCAAAAATGCTGCCCGTCTGCGTCATCCTCGACCCGGAAGTCACGGTCGGCCTGCCGCCCGCATTAACCGCAGGTGTGGGGATGGATGCGCTTTCGCATAATCTGGAGGCGTACTGCAGCCCGGTCTTTCATCCCCTGGCACAAGGCATTGCGCTTGAAGGGATGCGCCTTGTGCGCGACTGGTTAGAAGCAGCATGCCAAAATGGCAGCAATATCGAAGCCAGAGCTCAAATGCAGGTCGCCTCATCCATGGGCGCGACAGCGTTTCAAAAAGGTCTCGGCGCAATGCATAGCCTCAGCCACCCCTGTGGATCAATCCTCGGCACCCATCATGGCACAACCAATGCAGTGGTGATGCCATATGTACTGGAGTTCAACTGTCAGGCAATTGAAGATCGATTGGCAGCCTTGGCGCGCTACCTGGACTTGCCCCACCCGAGCGCAGAAGCCGTGGTCAAATGGGTGCTTGAGCTTCGTAAAACAATCGCGATTCCGCACACGCTGAGTGACTTGGGTGTAGATGATTCTCACATCAACAAGTTCTCCGAAATGGCCATGATCGACCCATCTACGTCAACCAATCCGGTTGCAATGACGCAAGATGGATTTGAAGAGCTTTATGATCGCAGTATTTCAGGTTCAATTGGTGTCAACTGACAAATCAATCTATAGACAGTTTAATTTACCGCAGGACAACCTGTGGGTATTCGGCTATGGATCACTCATGTGGAACCCTGGCTTTAAATTTATCGAATCGTGCAGTGCAAGAATTTATGGCGTCCATCGGTCATTGTGCATTCGCTCGGTGCGCTACCGCGGCACGCATAATCAACCAGGACTGGTTTTCGGTCTCGACCACGGCGGCTCATGTGCAGGAATGGGCTACCGAATTGAACCTGTCAAGCAGCGCGAAGTGGCGGACTACTTACAAGAGCGCGAAATGCTCAATGACATCTACATCCCTTCGATGCGAAAAATTCACCTTGCAGACGGTCGCCGTGTTGAGGCGCTTGCTTTTGTCGTCAAACAGCATCATTCTTCTTATGTAAAAGACTTGAGTCTGCATGAGAGAGCTGAAATCGTTGCAAACGCAAAGGGGCAGCGGGGCCCGAACATCGACTATGTACTTTCGACACTGAATACGCTGCAGTCAATTGGCATTCGAGACCGCGATTTACATAAACTCGGTGAACTAGCGGCGGTCCAAAGCAAAAAGAACATGCGGGCCCAATCGTGAAAAATAAATTCAGACTTCGTTTTTCCAGCTCAAGAAGCCAGCTTGGCAAATGGCTGCTGTTCGGAACAGCCATTGGTTTTCTAGCCTATGGCGGTCTTGCTCAGCAAAACAACACACAATCGGCAGCCGCAACTTCGCCCAATGAACTTTTGGCTACCGACAAACACCATCAGTCTGTCGTCGTAGCAACGTCAAAGCTCGCAAACAAGTTTCACTATCGCAACAAGCCCCTCACCAATGAGCTTTCCGAAGAAATTCTAGGTGAGTATCTCGAAGCACTGGATCCGCAGCGCGTTTACTTTCTTGCAGCCGATATACGAAACTTTGAATCCAATCGTTTTTACTATGACAACTTTCTGCAAAAGGGTGATCTCGCTGAAGTATTCCACATTTTCGAGATTTATCAGCATCGTGTCCGAGAGCGAACCGATCATGCAATTTCGCTGCTTGATTATCCGTTTGACTTTGAACTCAATGAACAAATGCAGATTGACCGCTCCCTCGAAAATTGGCCCGCTGACGGATCAGAGCAGGACACAGTTTGGAAAAAATTGGTCAAGCATGACATCCTTACACTGAATCTCAGTAATGAATCCGAGGAGCGTACAACGGAAATTCTGAAATCGCGCTATCAACGATTCCAAAACACCATCTCAATGTCTAACGCTTTTGATGTCATTGAGATATTTTTGAATGCTTATCTGAAAGAACTCGATCCGCACTCCGAGTTTTTCTCACCACACAGTTCCAGTAATTTGAGAATCAGCATTTCTCAGCAGCTCGAAGGAATCGGTGCGATGCTAAGAACCGAAAACGAGCATACAGTCGTACAGGGAATCATTACTGGCGGTCCAGCGCACCTCAGCAAGCGACTGCATGTTGGCGACCGCATTGTCGCAGTTGGCAACCCGGATGGAAGCATTTACGAAGATATTGTTGGCTGGCGGCTTGAAGATGTGGTTGACCTGATCAGGGGACCGAAGGGAACGACTGTTCACCTCAAGATACTGCGCAAGGATGCTGCCGCGGGCAGCCCTGCAGATAGCATCGCAATCGTTCGGCAAAGGGTGAAACTTGAAGAGCAGATGGCGAAAAAGTCGACGTTCGAATTGGAAACCGAAGGTCGCATAATGCAGCTTGGAGTGATTCAGCTGCCATCGTTTTATTCAAATTTTCTGGATAGCGACGGCAGCGACAACACACCTAGCTCTTCTGCCGGCGATGTCAGGCGATACCTTGATGAACTGAAATCTCAAGGTGTTGATGGAGTCATCGTTGATTTAAGAGGCAATGGCGGCGGCGCATTGCGCGAGGCGGTTGACCTTACCAGCATGTTCATTCCGGCAGGCCCGATCGTGCAGGTTGAAGACTCCGAAGATCACCTGGAAGTGCACGAGGACTTCGATGGGAATGTTGTCTATGACGGTCCGCTGGTTGTATTGGTGGACCGTGGCAGTGCCTCTGCTTCGGAAATCTTTGCCGGGGCGATTCAGGATTACGGTCGCGGCGTCATTGTTGGTGAAACAACATTTGGCAAGGGTACTTTGCAGAACATCTGGCCACTCAGTCAACTGGCTCAGAAAGATGATATCGACCTTGGCGCTCTCAAACTGTCTACGGCACAGTTTTTTCGGGTTAACGGTACCAGTACACAGCACCTTGGGGTCGTACCCGATGTGCTTTTTCCGACCAACAAGTTTGTTTCAAAATCCGGCGAACGAGCCTTGGATAACGCCCTTCCGAGCTCAGTCATCGAACCATCGAAAGGCGCACAAATGTGGCGCCAGAAGCTCAAGATTGAGAAGAACCTGCCGGAAATCAAACAGCTGAATCGCGCCAGGGTTGAACTGAATCCACTGATGAAAATTCTAGTTGAAAGAGATCAGCAGTCGTTTCATCGCACTGCGCCATCGGTGGTCAGTCTGAATATTAATGAACGGCAAAGCACACTTGCTACAGATCGCAGTGAACAGCTCGCTTACATCAACAAAGTGCGCTCACTGCTCGGCCTGGATGCTGCTGAAACAATCTCTGACGAAGCCTTTCCATCGGAAATGATTGGCGATATTTTTCTGGACGAAGCGGTCAACATTCTTGCTGACCTGGTTACACTCCAAAGTAGTGGCGCCAAAATTGCTTCCCAGAGTAATTCCTGACAATTTTTAACGGCACCTTCAACATGCAGTTCTCGTCCTGGGCAAGTCGCATCGATCGCGAACGCGGCATAATCAATCTGATGAAAGACCTTGGCAACGCGCGTGCCGAACCCGGCCGGCCGCTTTATATGCTGGGTGGCGGTAATCCTGCCCAAATTCCTGAAGTTGAAAAGTTCTTTCGCAACCAAATGACAGAGCTGATGCATTCCTCTGATCGTTTTGAAAAACTGATTGGCAACTACGCAGGCCCGCAGGGACTTTACCGGTTTTCTGAATCACTCGCGGCCCTGCTGCGCGAAACCTACGGCTGGAACATTGGCCCTGAAAATATCGCAGTTGCCAATGGCAGTCAGATGATATTCACAATCCTGTTTCGCCTTTTTTCCGGAGCATATACTGACCGCACGCAAAAACAGATTCTATTGCCCATCGCACCCGAATACATCGGCTACAGCGAAGCTGATGAAGAAGCACCGAGATTTCATTCGCTTCGACCGAGAATTGTTGAAACCTCCGATCGAACGTTCAAGTATCAAGTCGATTTCAGTCACCTCGAAATTACCGATAAATTTGGCGCGATGTGCATCTCGCGTCCGACAAATCCAACCGGCAACATGATTACGGACCAGGAGGTGAACACGCTGAGTAAACTGGCTGAACACCACGATATACCCCTGATTATCGATGGCGCTTACGGACTGCCCTTTCCCAACATCGTCTACACCGAGGCGTCAGTTGACTGGAATCCAAACATCATCCTGAGCTTAAGCCTGTCGAAGCTTGGCTTGCCCGGCACCCGTACCGGCATCATCATCGCCAACGAAGAAGTGATTGAGCTTTTTACCTGTGCCAACGCAATTCTGACCTTGGCGAGTGGTAATTTCGGATCAGTTCTGACCCTTAATTCAGTCAAGAACGGCGATATCCTTAATCTCAGCAGGAATATTATCCAGCCCTATTACAAAGACGTTATGGAACTCGCTACGCAAGCCATTCACCACAACATGAAGGGCTTTCCATATATGCTGCACAATCCGGAAGGCGCATTTTTTATGTGGTTATGGTTTCCTGACCTGCCAATCAGCGATGTTGAGCTCTATGAACGTCTCAAGAAACGCAACGTCTATATCGTGCCAGGGCGTTTTTTCTTCCCTGGGCTAACGGAAAACTGGCAGCATCGATTTGAGTGTATTCGCATCAGCTACGCCGCAGACAAAGATATGGTTTGCCGGGGCATCGAAATCATTGCCGAGGAAATCGGCAAAGCCTGGGCTGAATCAGGGCAAATGAGCGCGGCAGTTCAAAACTAACGCTGGCAACCGAAGAAATTCCAGTTCTATGGTTCCCCGAGTGCCTGACTAGTAACTGGCAAGTGCCTCAGGCGCCTTGTATTCGAACGCGGGTCCGCTTTGGCTGGACCATTCGACCAGTGTGTCAAACAATCGCTGCTGTGACATGTCGATTCGCGCAGTGTACTCTGGATGCCACTGAACTGCGATGACCTGAGGGTACTCGTCCGATTCGATTGCCTCAATGACCCCGTCTGCAGATTGCGCAACCACTTTAAATCCTGGTGCCGGGTCCCTCACCGACTGGTGATGATAGGAGGGGCAGTCAAATTCAGTCAGGCCCAATATGGCAGCAAGCCTTGACTGGGGTTGAATTGAAACTGGATGTTCGACCTTGTTCAGGTCTGCCCCGCGATGAATCACGGTCTCGCCATATTCGTCGGGAATATGCTCAACAAGCGTGCCACCGAGCGCTACATTCAACACCTGCAGACCCCTGCATATCGCGATGGCCGGCAATCGTCTTTGCAATACCAGGCGGGTTAATTCGAGCTCATAACGGTCTCTTTCCCGGTTTATGCCATAAACCGAGTCTTTTTGGACACCGCCATACTCATCCGGATCAATGTCGGCGCCACCTGTCAGCATCACACCGTCTAATTTTTCGATCAGATGAACGGGTTGATCGAGGGATGGGCAAATCACCACAGGGATGCCACCAGCACCTTCAATCACTTCCAGATAATTTGCAGGCAGCGTAAACCTGTCTTCCTCATTTCTGTGATAACTGGTCACCCCGATTAACGGTCTATTGGTCATCTGTAAGTTCCCATTCCTTGTATTTCTTCCAAATCAATTGAAAGGCACTAGTCAATTGGTGAGGAGACTCTTTGATCCACTGATCCAGGTCCTGCCGATTAAACCACCTGCCTTCCACAGCTTCATGTGTATCAATTTCAAAGGGTCCATTATGAACAATTCTGTATATCCAGCAAAACTCGTAGTCGGTAATCTTGCTCGCGTTTAGCTTAAAAAGCTTTTGTGGTGGCATTTCAAGTCTGACAGAAATCTCCTCCATGGTTTCCCGGATCATCGCTTCATCATAGTTCTCACCGGTTTGCAGGTGCCCTGCCACAGATGAATCCCATAGATTCGGATTATTGTCCCGGTGCGGGGCGCGATGCTGAAGAAAAATCTCTCCCTCATCGTTGATCATGATGGCGTGTACCGATCGATGTAACAGATTGTCGCGATGCACGTCGGCCCGTGATGCCTGACCAATAACCTGATCATGCGGATCGACAACATCAAAAATTTCTTCTGGTTCAGACATCTCTCGATTCCAGTCAGATGGAATTGTTATCAAAGTATGCTAATGTTTTACTGAAATTCGGTGCCAGCAAAGCTCGTTTGCCGAGCTCAGCCAATCAGTTTCCAGCTGCCTCTACGCATTCGGAACGATGGCGGCAAGGTCCCAACCGAACGTCATTCGACTTAAGCCAGGTTTTCCTGACGAAGTCCGAGCTTCGCCTGCATATTACGACTGATGTTCTGCGTGATTCGGTCTGCGATCATTGCGATGATCGCCATTCCGACTCCGGCGATCATACCAACTCCGAAGTCGCCATCGCCAAGGCCGATGTAAATTTGCTGACCCAAATCATCAGTTCCGACCAGTGCTGTAATAACCAGCATTGAAATCGCAAACATAATTGTCTGATTCAGTCCAAGCATAATCGACGGTACAGCAAGTGGCAGCTTTACCTGAAACAGCAGTTGGTTTCGCGTACAGCCGATCGCGGTTGCCGCCTCGACAACATCGTGCGGTAAATTACGCAGTCCATGCTCGGTATATCGAATCGCCGGAACAATCGCAAATGCACAGATTGACAAAAGTGCGGTAAATTCTCCGATCTTGAATACCATCACAAAGGGAATAAGAATCACAAACAATGGCATGGTCTGCAAGGTGTCAATAATCGGGCGAACCACAGTCGAGACCTTGTCATTCTCGGACGCCCAGATTCCGATCGCACCACCAATAGCAAAACAAACCAGCACCGCGACACCGCACAAATAGACTGAGACGGTGGCTGGATTCCAGATCCCGGATGCCAGTATAAAGCCAAGACCCGCGGCAATCCAGATTGCCAGACCCCGGCCGCCGGCCTGCCAGCCAAGCACGATAACGATTGCACAAAGCGCAACCCAGGCCGTTCCGGTCAATCCTCCAAATAGCACCAGTCCCAGCAAAGCCAGCCAAATGGCTTGCATTATGCGGCGTTTAAACGCCAGCAACGCAACAGGAATAAGCACCAATACAGCATAAATTGCGATCACCATCGGGGTCATTGCAAATCCCCAGGTATATGGACTGACAGCCTGTTTCAATCCCAGCTTGATTGGCAGCATGACAAAGAAAAAGGCGATCTGCTTGATCTTTTCAAGACCCTCTCGAAACTCCAGGAACGTCCATTCCAAAGCCGCATTCATTGCTGGTGCGGGATTGAGTACCCAGGCTTTAGGCCACGCTGACAGCAGCGGAATGAGCTGCGCAACCAAGATGGCTGCCACAAAAGCGACACCGCAAATAATCCAGGCACGTCGACCGGATTGTTTTGTCCGTTCATCAGTTGGCGTACCACGCATTGCGAAGCCATTGGTCACACGATCCAGAATCATAGCCATCAATGCAATGACGATGCCGGCCAGAATACTTTCTCCGAACAGTGCCTTGCGAATGGTTGACAGCACTTCCCAGCCAATATCGTTGGTGCCGCCAATAATCGACGCAATAATGACCATTGACAAAGATGCCATTGTGGACTGGTTGACACCAAGAAGCAGTTGACGGCGGGCTGTCGGCACACGCACATTCCAGAACAATTGCGATGGTGTTGCACCGCTCATCAGACCAGAATCTATCACTGTCGGCGTCACCGAGCGCAAACCGACAATCGTGTTTCGAACCATGGGCGGAAATGCAAACAACACCGACGCGACCAGCCCGACGGTTGTTCCAAACCCGAATAGCAGCAGAATTGGAATGAGGTAAGCAAAGGCCGGGATCGTTTGCATTAAATCCAATGTTGGCATGATTACACGGTAAGCGCGCGCTGATAAGTATCCCCAGGTGCCGAGCGCAAAGCCGACTGCGACAGCCAAGGGTATTGAGATCACCACGAGCGCGAAAGAATTCATCGATTGCGGCCAAAATCCGAAGCTAACCATGTACAGAATACTGGCTGCGCAAAACACCGCCAATCCCGTACCACCGGCTCGGTAGGCAACGAACGTCGCAAGAATCAGGGTTGCAAACCATGGAACTGCATGCAAAATCGTTTTTGCAAACAGAATTGGCCAGTCAAATACCCAGCCAATCGCCTTAAAGAACCAGCCAAACGCCAGCACAAACCAGCGCATCCCCTGATTCATGGGTTCGATTAATGGCAAGACCAGGTGATCTGGATACTTGAAAAGTACACCAAGGTCATCGTTCAGCACGACTGCAACCGCAGTCAAGGCTAGAACGATTAGCCAGACAATAATGTCTTGTCTTGATTTGCTCTGCAACGTCTTAATGCTGCTACGTCGCAGACTTAGCTACCCCACTCGCTAATGCTGAGATAAGGTCTTGTCCAGTCATGTGATTTTTAGAGCCATCGTCTGCCCGTACAGCCACTCCGCCATGGTGCTCAGCAAGATAAGGCAGCAAATCAGCCACTTTAGTGTCGGCCGGGACCTCCTTAATGCCGTCAGGCGGGGCGTTGTCGGAAGCGATGTCGCCGGCAGTTAGAATCAACTCCCAGGGAACATCGTTGGTAAACTCGCGTACGTAGTCGTCAGCCGGCTTCAAAATCAGGTCGACCGGTCGGCCAATTTGCACCACTGCGCCGTCTTTCATGATTGCCATACGATCGGCGACCCGTAATGACTCGAGAAAGTCATGTGTAATGAAAACGATTGACTTGTGCAAATCCTGTTGCAATCGTAAGAATTCGTCCTGCATCTGCCGTCGAATGAGCGGGTCCAGCGCACTGAATGGCTCATCGAGAAACCACACTTCCGGTTCGACCGCCAGCGAACGCGCAATTCCGACGCGCTGCTGCTGACCGCCAGACAATTGGCTCGGATAGCTAGATTCGCGCCCTTCAAGACCGACCAGTTCAATCACCCGTTCTGCGCGCGCGGATCGCTCTTGGAGTTCCATTCCCTGCAGTTTGAGCGGGAAAGCAACATTTTCAAAAACATTCAGGTGAGGTAACAACCCAAAGCTCTGAAAGACCATCCCCATCTTGTAACGGCGAAAATCGATCAGCTCCTTTGGGCTTGCCTTTAACAAATCCTGTCCATCGAGTAATATCTCTCCCGACGTCGGTTCGACGAGTCGCGAAAGACATCGTACAACGGTCGATTTGCCGGAACCGGACAGGCCCATAATGACGAAAATCTCGCCTTCCATCAGGTCGAAATTTACATCCGCAGCAGCAACAATTCCTCCCTGATCTCTAATGTTCTGAGCAAGCTCGGCAGCATCACCGCCATTTTGCGGCAATCGGCTTGCATCGCTGAGGTGACTTGCAGCATTCGGGCCATAAAGTTTCCACAGGTTTCTGCAAGACAGTTTTGCTGAAGAACCAGTTTTAGACGATGACACGACAGAAGTACCTCACACTACTTAAAAATTAAGCGGAAATGCCTTTTTGGACATTTCCGCTTTGTTCCAAATATCGTAAATTTAGACAAACGCCTACTTCGCAGCGTCAATCCAGGGTTGCCACATGTCTTTGTTTGCTGCCATCCATTCGCTAATCACTTCTTCTATTTCGCGACCTTTCTGATCAACTTCATGGATCAGCGCGTTTTGCATTTCATTGGTCAGATGCATTTGCTCGGCAACGTTCAGCGCATCGGGGTAATTCTCTATAAACGACTTTGCAGCAATCTTGTCTATGGTTGCCTGCTGGAAACCGCAAGCCTCGCCGCGGGTTTGATTTCCTTCATCACAGGTGCCATGCGGAACATCCCACTCAACCCAATCCATTGTCTCTTCTGCAAACAGCCAATGGGGCTGCCAAAACATCATCAGGACTGGCTGTTCAGCTGCGAGTGCACTTTTCAACTCTGCGATCATGGCACCTTCAGAGCCACCCGGGATTGCTTTAAACGGCAAATCAATCAGCTTAACCAGATCGGATGAACGCGTACCCCAGTCAGCCGGATATGTAATCAGACGACCATTTGGAAATGTATCCGCTGCTGCAAACGCCTGGGCACAATCGTAAAGTGCCTGGTAGGACGGCAGTCCAGGGCATTTGTCCGTCATATAGGGTGGATAAATCCAGCCTTCCTGCGGGCTTAAACCCAAACTGCCCAAAACGATAATGTCACCGTTAGCAACTGCCTTGGGGTAGATGTCGCCAACATTGTTGGTCCACGTTTCAGGCTGAAAGTGAAGACTGCCTTCAGCTATAGCCGCGAACTGTGGTACCGCTCCGGCCGTAATCAATTCGACTTCGTGACCAAGTTCCCTAAACAAAGCGGCTGCAAAATGAGCTGAAATATGCTGTCCAGTCCATTCGTTGACCGCAATTTTGATGGGCTCAGCATAGGCAGCGCCCTGTAAAGATACGAGAGCTACAAGCCCAAATATCGCTGATTTAATTGCTTTAAATTTTTGCATTCCAAATTCTCCGTAATTTCCGTCAAAAAACACAACTGTTTCTTGATTCTACTAATTGATTCATTATAGAGAAACATTAATTTATTGAGGTTCGATTCCAAGACTCGAACGACAATTCAATTGGTGCTCATTTACCCTATTCGAATCGGCACAATTCGTATTTCACACATAGAAATACTCAACCAAACCGCTGTCAGGAACTCATTCCGGCCACTGCAACTACACCGGTGTTGCTCCCTAACCCAGACACCTGTCTGGCAGTTTTCAGCGCTTTAGCCACAGTTTCGCTTACGCTGTCCCCTTGAACGATGTGTTTCAGATGACGCGTTCTTTTTCGGATCAGTTTCTTGTTGAAATGCAAGGGCAGAAGTTCTCCAGCGTAAGCCAGTGCGACCAATAGCCTGTTGTCGATGTGCAAATCTGAGGTGTCGCTAAAGACGGCCACTTTGAGCCGTTCAACAAGCCTGTCTCGAGTGTCCAAATCTACAAGGTCATACGCACGTCGTTTGAAAAAATATAAATTTCGTGCGTCTTTTGCTTGCAACACCTTTTTCCCACAAAGCACCGTCGCGATTGCGTGATAATTGCGTTTGGAAGACAATCGCAGGACCCAATCATGCGCACGAGTCGATTTTCTTCTGTCCGCGACCTGACTGAGACAGCCATCAAGGACTGCATCCGCGAGTGGCGTCGCGTCTACAACAGCAACCTTGTTTTTTCTGCCCGAAGCGACTTCGACTCGCTCGTGCACCAATAGTGCCGCGAGTAAAGCCGCACCGATGTGGTACCCATAAGTTTCAAACTTGCTTTCGCCGTCACGCACAGCAATCAGCAGTACCTGTTCTGGAATCGTCACCTTATTCAATTAACCCGCCAATTTGCCGGCGAGCTCTCAATCAACTGCTTCACAGGCCATCGCTTTGCGGTTCATACATTGTCCGCAGCATGCTATGAGCTTTGAACAATCCGCCAGAGTTTTCCGCTTGGTCGTGGACCAGGTTTCACAGAAAAACTCCCATCATCACTGCGCATCGTCGGCAAGAATTTCGACAGTCATCGTAATAATATCGGTTTCGTGGTATTGTTGGTGATGCACCGAAGATGCGTAATGGTGCAAAATTCTAAGCGACATGTCTCGGTCTACTGACACATCATCTGAACGCTCTCCCAAAATAGCAATTCGGTCTTCCAGATTATCTGTACCTGGCGCCGCAATCATTTCCAGAATTGCATTGGACCCCTCTTTGTGAACCGTCAACTGCAAGCGTCTTGCAAGTGCCGGGTCGGTAATATTTTCGTCCTGTGTCACAAGCGTCAGCAGCGCTTCTTCCGCAACCCTGTTCAACCTCTCGCGGTTCGCTTTACTCCAGCCGCAATCGCGCGCAAATTTTTCCACGAACTCGGAAATCACAGACAGTGATGCAAGCTCTATTTGCGTGTTTATTCGCCTGCGTTTCGATGAGGTAAGCTCAACGAACAGCATCAGCAAAATCGCTGTCAGACCGCCTGCTGTCATACCATTTTCCAGCAATCCACCCGCAAACTGTCGGACATAGTCGGGAAAGATCACACCATTTTGAAAACCGACACCAACCCAGAATGCAACACCCACAATCAGTGCTTTTCGATAGTCCGTGCCATCCTGTACAACGACCCGCATACCCACTACAAACAAAAGTGCGAGCAAAACCGTAATATACGCCGCTGCAACAGGTCCCGGAATCGCCAGTATTACAGCTAGCGCTTTAGGAATAAAAGCCACGACTACAAACGTGATCCCAAGCGCCACCCCGACGCCGCGAGCACCAACCCCGGTAAGTGCAGTGACCGAAATGCTGCTCGAATACGTGGTGTTTGGTACTGTCCCCAAGAGTCCCGACAAGAAGTTACCGAGACCATCCGCGCCGACTGCACCTTGCACCGAGCGAAAGTCGATCGCGCGCGGCTCTCGCCACGATACGCGCTGAATCGCGACACCGTCACCCAGCGTTTCAATCGCGCCGATCAAAGTCACAAATACAAAGGCTGGCAATAAGCCCCAGAACACCGGGCCAAAACTGAAATCGAATCCTGGCCAGCCTGCACTCGGCAGCCCAAACCAGTCTGCATTTGCAACACTTTGCACATCGTAGAGCCCGTAAAAGCCAGCTACAGCGGAACCGGCCACAATACCGATAACTGGTGCCCATAGTCTAAAGATACCCTTGGCTTTGAGCGCAATAGCACAAATAACCAGTATCGTAACTGTTGCAGAAACAGGCGCACCTATGGCTGGCGTATCCTGAGGTGTCTGAGTCAGCATACCAAATACGATTGGCATCACCGTTACCGGGATCAGCATGATCACTGTCCCCGCTACTGTGGGCGTCAATATCCGTCGCAATAGAGACAGTCGCCAGGCAAGCAAAAACTGAAATAAAGAGGAAATCACCACCAGTGTTGCCAGCATCGCAGGGCCGCCTTGTGCGAGCGCTGCCACACAGACCGCGATAAAGGCACCCGACGTCCCCATTGCCAGAACGTAGCCGGCACCGATGCGACCGATTCGTACCGCCTGGATGATTGAGGTAACCCCGCTTACCAGCACCGCGGCAAAAACAGCCCAGATCAGATATGTCGAATCACCACCTGCTGCCTGAACAACAATTGCAGGGGTGAGGGCAACACCAGCTATACAAAGTGCAGCGAGTTGGATACCAAGCCCGCCAGTCAGGGCGATTGGGGGTTTTTCATCTGCCTGATAACGGATATTGGCAGATTGACCGGGAGTTGGCTGTGCCATTTGTTTGACCTCCTTTTCTTTACCGAACCCGCTTTATATTACTACGATATCCGGAAGCACTTGACGTAGAATCGCTCAGTTAACAAAAAAATGTTAATGGTGTGATGAGTATAGTGCACATTCGAAGTATGCTATTTTCTTGATCAGCTGTTCACCTCGATCGCGTTCGATCATGATCGCTGCACGACTCAACCATTAACGCGCCACTTGCCTTGGACGAATTGCTGTCGATCGAATTGCTTGAGTGCCGCTTAGACAGTTCCCAAAAATAAACGACCGGCATGGTTCTTCATAAACCTATGCCGGTCAATTTGGTAGCGGGGGTAGGATTTGAACCTACGTCCTTCGGGTTATGAGCCCGACGAGCTACCGAACTGCTCCACCCCGCAATATATGTGTGTATTTATTGTACAAAATATTCTTGTCAGGCAAGGCATTTTGACATCACTGTTACCGCAAACTTGCGATCGCTGTTTGACAAACTGAAAGCACATCTCCAACCCACGGCAAAACTGCAACCAGTACCATCGCATTCAGACCCAGAAGCATTCTGGAAGCTGGCAACTGATTAAAAGGTGTCGGCACCTCTTCGAGTTGATCGAAGTAAACAACCTTGATTACTCGTAAATAGTAAAACGCGCCAATTACCGCAAATAACACTGCAATCACCGCAACCCAAACCAGGTTGGCATCAACAATCGCCTGAATAACGGCCAATTTGGCATAAAAACCGACGGTAGGAGGCACCCCGGCAAGCGAAAACATCAGGAGCAGCATCCAAAACGCCATCCAGGGATCCCTGCTGTTCAAACCGCTGAAATCGCTGATGTTATCGTGCTCCTCACCCTTCCTGGCACTGATCAGGATCATTCCAAATGCGCCTAATCCCATTACCGCGTACACCAGAACGTAGAACAGTGCCGCGGTGTAACCCTCGTCTGATGCACTGAGAACGCCAAGCAGCATAAATCCCATGTGTGCGATGGTCGAGTATGCAAGCATCCGCTTCAGATTTGTTTGTGCGATGGCAATGACGTTGCCCACCACGATCGACAGCAAGGCAATGATAATCAGCATATCCTGCCATAGATGCTGCAACTCGCCCAAACCACCGACTAACAGTCGAATCAGCATCGCAAATGCCGCAATCTTTGGCATGGTGCCAAGAAAAATCGTTGTCGATGTCGGCGCACCGTGATAAACATCAGGCACCCACATATGAAACGGTGCTGCACCCAGTTTGAATGCCAGCGCAACCACCACGAAAACAACGGCCAGAATCAACGGCAGATTATCTGACGATGAGGTGGCCAAACTTGTGTGAATCGCAGCAATGTCCAGTGTACCGGTCAACCCGTAAATGATGGAAAGACCGTACAGCAGTGAACCCGAGCCGATCGCACCTAACACAAAATACTTCATCGCAGCTTCAGTTGCATTCGATGAGTCCCGTTGAAACGCCACCATGGAATAAAGGCACAGCGACATAAGCTCCAGTCCCAAATAGACCGCCAGCAAGTGGTCAGCAGAAACCATAACCATCATGCCGAGAACGGCAAAAAGTCCCAGAACATAGAACTCGCAGCCGGCAATGTCTCTCGCAAGCGAATAGGCCCGCGCATAAGAAAACACAAATACCGCGACCAGGCAAATCACCAGCTTGGTTAAATTCGAGAAGGAATCGTCAATGAACATCCCCTCCATTACGACCGAAGAGGGCTGATAAATCTTGCTTGCAAATATAATGGCAGCGACAATCAGAGTACCGAGCGTGAGTAAATACGGTAAATCCCTGATTTTTTTGAGTGGAGTCTGACCGAGAATGAGAATCGCGCATGCCATCAAACTGACAATGATCTCCGGTAGCAGCTTGGCAATTTCAACTGAGAATGTCATAAAGAACGTTAAACTATGCCTTTATCTTTTTGATATTGATGAGTCTGCGATCAACAGCAAAGTCCGTCGACGTTACTTTTGAGAATGTTGACCAAATCATGCCAGGACTCATTTGATGGATCGCTATTATACAGTTCCGCATCTGGACCATTCACTCAAACCCAGCGATAAATGAGGTTGTAAAGCAAATGTCAGACAAACTGGTAATCCCGGCAAGGCGTGGTAAAGCGGTAATTGTAAATGCAGGTCAATCCATTCAGGTCATCAACACCTACGGCTCCCAAGTGGTTGATGCATGGATCTACAATTTACATGACCTGAACGAGTTTCAGTCCAATGAACACACGCGGCCAACGCTGCTCAAATTGAGTTTTGAACCCGGCGATTCACTGTATACCAATAAACGTCGGGCCATTGCAGAAGTCGAGCAGGACACCTCACCCGGCGTGCACGACATGCTGATGTCAGCCTGCGACACGTATCGCTATGAGTTGCTTGGCTGTACAGAGTACCACGACAACTGCACCGACAATTTGCACAGCGGGTTGAAAGAGTTGGGGTTTGAGAGCAACGAAACACCCAGCCCCATCAATATATTCATGAATATACCCTGGACTCAGAATGGTTCTCTATCGTACGAGCCGCCGGTAACTCAGCCCGGCGACTATGTTCAGTTTCGCGCGCTGATGGATTGTATTTTTGTTTTTTCCGCCTGCCCGCAGGATATTTTGCCGACCAACGGCATTCGCGGTGAAATTAAAGATGCCCATTTCCAGGTGCTTTGAATTTTCTTCATGCGTCTGAACCAAAGCGGACGCAGTTGCAAGGCGCAAGCCCTGGTTGTCAGCCCGCGCACACCCGTTCGAATCATTACACAGCAGCCGACAAGGGATATTGAATGAAAGATTCAACCATTCGCGCAGCGACCAAGGTCGCACATCTCGGCAGGGATCACGCAGACAGTCACGGTTTTGTCAATCTTCCGATTTATCACGGCTCAACTGTTCTTTTTGAGACATATCAGGAATTCGTAGAATCTCAAGAGCGAAGGCAGCTACGCGACCAGGTGCTGTATGGCCGTTACGGAACGCCGCTGACATTTGCTCTGGAATCAGCAATTGCTGAGCTCGAAGGTGCAAGCGGTGCGATTACGGTATCGTCCGGGCTCGCTTCGATTACTGCAGCATTGAACGCTTTCCTTAAGCAGGGCGACCACGTTCTGGTTACCGACAGCGTCTACCAGCCGACGCGTAAATACTGCGACCACGTCCTTCACGGGTTCGGCATTGAGACAACTTATTACGACCCGCTCATCGGCAGTGACATAAAAAGCCTCGTCAAATCCAATACGAAAGTAATTTTCGTGGAGTCGCCGGGGTCCCAAACATTTGAGGTTCAGGACTTGCCGGCAATAACGGCAGTGGCAAGAGAACTTGGTGTGATTACTATTTTGGACAACACCTGGGCATCACCACTTTACCTCAAACCATTTGACCTCGGTATTGATATCTCTGTTCATGCAGCAACCAAATACATTACCGGGCACTCTGACGCAATGCTGGGCATCATCTCCAGTAATGAAGCGTGTTATGATCGAATCAGAGACTCGGTTCGCTTAAGCGGCCAGTGTGCCGGACCGGATCCGGTTTTTTTGGGTCTGCGCGGATTACGAACGCTGCCGGTACGACTGCAAAGACATTGGCAATCAGGACTCAAGATTGCCAGGTGGCTGGCCGGTCGAGCGGAGGTTGCGAAGGTCATTCACCCGGCGCTGCCAGGTGATGCAGGCCATGAAATCTGGACACGCGACTTTCAGGGCGCGAGTGGTCTTTTTGCCTTCATTCTGCAGCCTGTTTCGGAAACGGCACTCGGCACCCTGCTGGACAATGCAAAACTCTTTGGTATGGGCTACAGCTGGGGCGGTTATGAAAGCCTGCTCATCCCGTTTGACCCGACATCGTACCGAACGGCGACCAAGTGGGAAGCGCAAGGCCCGGCGCTTCGAATTCATATCGGGCTTGAAGATACCGATGATCTGATCGAAGACTTGAGCCGCGCATTTGATGCGATGAATGGCAGTTAACTGTGATGTCAGAATCAAGCGCTGAAGTCTACCAGGAAATCGAAGCACTGGTTGCCGCGCGCCAGACGCTGGAACTTGCAACGGTTTCAGGCGAAGGACAACCCTGTGCGAGCTACGCGCCTTATATATATGGCGACACCCTGGGATTTTACGTATTCTTAAGCGATCTGGCACTGCATACAGCCAATATCCGCAGCAACCCGAATGTATCAGTAATGATCATTGAAGACGAGGTGAACTCCCCCAACCTGTTTGCCCGCAATCGTTTGGTCTTAGACTGCACGGCACAGCTGATCAAACGCTCAGACGCGCAATTCAGCAAGCTGATCGACCAGTACAGGACGCGCTTTGGCGTCATCGTTGATACACTGGTCCAGCTGGCAGACTTCAACATGTATTCACTCACGCCGGATCAGGGAGTATTCGTCAAAGGCTTCGGACAGGCTTTTCGTATATCGGGCGACTCAATGAACCAAATCAAACACATTACCAATCCCGCACGGGATATGAACAAGTCACCGAACTTGAGGGCTGAATCATGATAGTCGAACAAATTTGGACCAATAACGCTTACCGGAATTTCAATTACCTGATCGCCTGTCCAGACACGGGCGAAGCAATGGCGGTTGACCCGCTGGATCATCAAAAGTGTCTCTCCAGAGCCCGCGATCGCGGCTGGGAGATTACCAGCATCCTGAATACCCACGAGCACGGTGACCATACCGGCGGCAACAGCAAAATGATTCAGGCAACCCAGGCAACCTTAATCGCACACTACAATGCAAAAGACAAGATTCCCGGGATCGACCGGGGCATTGGGGCCGGCGATACGTTGCAGGTGGGCCGGGTGGAATTGCGCGCGATGGATACGCCGGGACATACCATGAGCCACATTTGTCTTTTTGCTGACAGCGAGCGCCCTGCGCTTTTTTGTGGCGACACCCTGTTTAACGCAGGTGCAGGCAATTGTCACAACGGCGGACACCCTCAGGAGCTTTACGAAACGTTCGCCAATCAGTTGGAAAAACTCCCGGAAGATACCAGGATTTATCCCGGCCACGACTATATCGTCAACAATCTGCAATTCACGCTGGACCGTGAACCTGATAATGAAGCCGCGCTCACGATGTTAAATGCCATCAGAAATCAGGATCCGAACGATGCACTGGTTACCACGCTGGCGCAAGAACGCGAGTTCAATACCTTTTTTCGCCTGAGCAGCGCGACCGTCATTGCCCGCCTGCGCGAGTCCTTTCCTGACCTGCCCGATCACCCGGACCGAAAAACGGTTTTTCTGCGCTTGAGAGAACTCAGAAACAGCTGGTAAGTCAGTGCCTGGTTCGAAAGCCCAGACATCAATGAATTTGTCGGAATGTCAGATTGACGCGAGATAAGTTTCGCGACTTTGACTTTGGCAGACAGTGCCGCCAATACTGTTGCGTTTGCCCAGCCATGACCAGCGCTGATCCGCTCTCAAGGTCTGTCGCCCAGTGCAACTGCTTGCGCTTGACGTGCTGCATGCGAAAACGCCGCGTTTCACCGAAACTGATCGATGCAATGACAGGATTCTGACCGAGCTCCGGCTCATTGTCGCGGTGCCAGCCCATACTGTCCTCGCCATTCCGGTAGAAATTCAACAGGACACTATTGAACCGAATCCCGGTGGCACTTTGCAACACATCGCGAATCTCCCCAAGCGCAGGAGTCCATGCAGCGGGGGTATTTTTAAACCCCGAGTAAGTATAGATGGCATCGGCATCGCCGTGCCAGGCTGCAAGTCTCGGTGAGGGAATTTGCCTGCCGCCCATTCGAATAACCGGCTGCACCCACCGGGTATCCCGGATCAGTACATCAAGATACGCTGCTGCCAAGGCTGCAGATATAAAGTGCTGATGCAGCCACAAAGCGCCATTTTCAATCTCATAGCACTCGAAATTCGAAAGCCTTAACTGTTTGTTCAGCCGAGATAAATTCACAAAGGTGCGATGATGAACATCTGCATTCAGGCCTGGCCCGCCAACCTTGCGCGGCGCCCGCCACGCCGGACTGCGCTTTGAGTTGCAGCTTTTTTCACTAACAGCAGGCACGGACCAAGATTCAGGCACTGATACGCACTCAACAGATTCTGATCGGTCAAATCAGCCGCACTGGATGTGTTCAGAATGATCCAGCAGCCACCCGGCGCGAGCATTTCGGTAACCTGCTTTGCCATTTGCTTGCTGAAGTCAGCATCACAAACAACCAGGTTCAAAACATGCTGCCTGACATCACTTAAAAACTCTTCCGGCACCTGCCGGTGCACCGCGACTCGCAAATCAGTTTCTTCGTCGCGCGCGTCTTCAAAATCAGCACTCTGCGGTTGCAGATTAATGACAAGACGCGTCATGGGGTCCATTGTCGAGACAATCTCGTCACGATACTCTTTTGCCGCGCTGCCAATGAGCAAAATCAGACCATTTGTGACGATTGCGGCGAATGCCTTCATAATCTCACCTGTGCGCGCTGCGCGTTGGCTTTCGTTTTCTGTCATTGCGCCTGATCAGCTGTGTTTCATCGATCGAATCTTTCACACAAATGACGCCCCAAAAATCCACCGGGAGAAGTAACTGATAAACTAATCAATTACACATCCAAACGACGATCGTTGTAGACCATTTGTCTAAAATATGCTATACTTAAAAGACTTTACTTTAATTCCCGAATAACGAATTGGTGAACCCTGACATGATGACGAATATTGACCTCGATTCATATTTGAGAGACAACGGTATTATGCCATCTCAACAAAGATTGCGTATTGCCCGAGTAATATTAGACAAGTCCGACCACATGTCAGCGGAGGAAGTTTACCGAAACGTAAACGGCCCATGGCCACCCGTATCCCGAGCCACTGTCAACAATACGTTACGTCTTTTTGTCGAAAAAGGTTTATTGCAAAAGGACGACGACGAAAAGGCTGACATCTACCACAGCATCAATCCGCCGAGTCAGGATTCGCAGGAATCTGCTGCCTGAGTTTTTCAGGCATCTCGTACGACATCTTTGAGTTTGCGCGCGCCCGGTCGGCACGCGTCTTGAATATCGCGTCGACTTATACCCGTACGATCTTACCGGGATTCATAATGTTGTCCGGGTCAAGCGCAGTCTTGATCGTACGCATCACTGCAACAGATTCACCGTGTTCGGCAATCAGGAAATCCAGCTTGCCGTAGCCAATACCGTGCTCACCGGTACATGTGCCTTCCATTTCCAGCGCGCGCATCACCATCCGTTCATGCAATGCATGGGCGCGCTTTTCTTCATCGCGGTCCGTATGGTCCACGAGTAGCACCAGATGGAAATTTCCATCGCCGACATGCCCGACGATTGGTGCGATTAAATTTGACGCTTCAATGTCCCGTTTTGTCTCCATGATGCATTCCGCCAGACTTGAAATCGGAACACAGACATCCGTTGCCCAGATTTGTGCGTTGGGGCGCATTGCCTTGGCCGCATACGCCGCATCGTGTCTCGCCTGCCACAATCGATTGCGCTCTTCCTCATGAACAGTCCACTGGAAGTTTCCACCACCGTTTTCCTCACAAATCATCTGCACCGTCTCAACCTGTTCCTGGACGTAGTTTTCGGTGCCATGGAACTCTAAAAACAGCGTATGCTCTTCTGGATAATCGAATTTTGAAAACCTGTTCAATGCCTGCATCATTGAGTCATCAAGCAGTTCAATGCGTGCAATCGGAATACCAAGCTGAATCGTAGTGATCACTGACTCCACTGCACGGTTCAAATCCGGAAATGCGACCACTGCAGAGGAGATTTTCTCTGGAATACCATAGACTCTAAGCGTGATTTCAGTAATCACGCCAAGGGTGCCCTCTGAACCGACAAAAAGCCGCGTAAGGTCATAGCCGGCAGAGGATTTTCTGGAACGTCTGGCAGTTTTGATGACGCGCCCATCGGCCGTAACAACCGTAAGTGACAGGACATTCTCCCGCATCGTTCCATAGCGCACTGCATTGGTTCCGGAAGCCCGGGTTGCGGTCATTCCGCCAAGCGAAGCGTCTGCACCGGGATCAATCGGGAAGAAAAGTCCGGTATCCCTCAGGTAGGTGTTCAACTGCTTTCGTGTAACGCCTGGCTGCACAACAACATCCAGGTCCTCGGCATTCACCTGCAACACCTGGTTCATCTCGATCATGTTCAGACAAATCCCACCGGAGAGCGCACATACATGGCCCTCCAGACTGGTACCGGCACCATAGGGGATAACCGGTGTTTGGTGCCTTGCACAAATTTTGACGGCCGTTGCGACTTCTTCGGTTGAACGAGGCGTAAAGACAGCATCCGGCGGATAACTGCCATGAAATGATTCGTCGGTGCCAAATTGTTGACAAGCGCCTGAGGACGTTTTGACTTGACTCCCGAATTGTTCAAGCAACTCGTCTATTGCGCCTGAAAT
>JAJDZL010000109.1 GCA_022824665.1 Gammaproteobacteria bacterium
GAACTTCGCAGTTTTTTCTTCGGAATCACGAAAAAATCGTCATCCATTTTGCCAAAATGCGCTTCGATGCCATAGCAGTGCTGGAGAACTTGTGCAGACAATACGGTTCTTGCTGTGCCCTCCGAATGCATTTTTCCTTCGAAGAGCAAGGACAAGCGGCTGCAATAGCGAGCAGCAATACTCAAATCATGCATGACAACGACAACGCCGGCTCCGTCTGTAACCAGTTCCTGCAACTTGTCCATAACCTCCAACTGGTGTGCCGGGTCTAATCCCGCGATGGGTTCATCGGCCAGCAGAATTTCGGGTTCCGTTGCCAATGCGCGTGCGAGCATCGCGCGCGCTTGCTCGCCACCGGAAAGGGTTGTGACGGATCGTTTCGCAAACTGATACACATCACACGTCGTCATTGCGTGGTGCACAATCTCCCAATCAGCCGCAGAAGGTCTTTGCCATTGCTTCAGATGAGGCATTCTGCCGAGCATGGTGAGATTTTCCACCGAAAGCGGCCAGTAACTCCTGCTATTCTGCTCCAGGTAAGCGACTTTCTTGGCGAACTCAAGGCGATTGCTCTCATTGATCGATACGCCGCCAAATGAGACAGTCCCACGTTTTAATTCCTGCAAGCCAGTAAGCGCTCGAAGCAGGGTTGTTTTTCCAGCACCGTTTGGTCCAATCAGGCCGACCAGCTCGCCCGGATTGACAGAAAATGAAGTTCCTGAAAGAATGGTTCTTCCCTGTCGCGACACGTCAATTTCACTTGCGCTGAGATTATTCATAGGTATTGATTCCGCATGCGCAGCACCAGCCAGAGAAAAATTGGCGAACCGATTATCGCGGTAAATACACCAAGTTTCAATTCTATTCCGCTGGAAAGAATACGCACTGCAACATCGGAAAACAGCAACAGGCATGCCCCGCCCAAGGCGCTGGCGGGTAGCAGGTGACTTGGGCGATGTCCTACGAATGGTCTAATCAGGTGAGGAACAACAAGCCCGACAAAGCCGATTGCTCCTGCAACTGCTGTAGCAGCGCCAACTGAGGCGGTAACGCCTAGGATGATTTTCAATCTCACTGACCGTAAATCGATTCCAAGCGTTGACGCTGTATCTTCTCCCAAAGAAAGTGAATCCAGCGCTCGGCCCAGTGTGAGCACCAAAAACATCCCCGCAATCATGAATGGAGCTGCCAGCCAAAAGTGTTCAAAGCTTCGATTTGCTAGTGAACCGAGTAGCCAAAATACGATTTCAAGAGATGAAAATGGATTAGGAGCAAGGTTTAGCGCCAGTGAAGTCAGCGCTCCTGCCATAGTGGAAACGGCCACACCTGCCAAAATCAGCGTTAATGTCGAACTTTTCCGGCCCGCGATGACCATCATAACTGCAACGCCAATTCCGGCACCAAGCATTCCGCCCAATGGCAAAGACCAAACAAAAATCGCCGAAAGTCCAAAATAGATCGTGACTACCGCCCCAAGTGCAGCCGATGCGGACACGCCAATCAGTCCCGGTTCTGCCAGGGGATTTCGTACATAACCCTGCATGGCTGCTCCACAAAGTCCCAGTGTGGCGCCGATAAGCAGTCCCAACAAAGCGCGCGGCAGCCTGATTTCCTGTACGATAATCGCGGCGGTACCGGGTTCAACCGAAAAAAGTGCATAGAGCATGTCCACTGTTTTTATTCCTGCCGGCCCGATTGACAGGGAGCAAACAAATGCGATAACGGTTAAAACCGTTAGCAGTGCTAAAAGAGAACTGTAACGAACCGTGGGGATTACTCGGTCAGGTTTCATAGGCTTTGCGCTAAGACCTCGTTTCGAAAATTGACTAACTGTCGAAGTGCCTCTGTAACGAAAGGTGTGCCGCAAATCCACATTTTTCCAGGAATGTTGATGCGCGGAACATTTTCAAAAGCGTTTCGAAGAGCCGGGTGATTTGGCACTTCATAGGCCAGCGCATTGCGTTCATTATCCGAAGCGGTCATCAGTGCATCAAGTGGCTGGCCAACTAGAATTTCGAGCGGCAGATACTGGTCGTTGGGGATGCCAAGTTGTGTGGCCAGGTTAGAAAATCCCGCTATTTCGAGAATATCTGAGCGTAGTGTCTGCTCACCTGTGGTGTACCCATTTGCCTCGTAAATCAGCATAGTTGGGCGGCGTACTTCGTCAGCAACAATCATTTCATTAATTTCGTCATCGAATTGCTTGACCAGAATTTGGCCTCTGTCAGATTCGCCGATTGCCTCTGCAACCGTCATGATGTTTTTGCGGATGTCATCCAGTGTCAAGGCAACTGGAATGCTCAATACCCGGTAGTCGAGGCTTTTGAGTATCAGAATGCTAGGACTGCCGAATTGACTGGTCAGAATCAGGTCTGGTTTTTGCAAAACCAATTCTTCTGCCAGGCCATGATTGACAGGGTATAGCTCTGCAGCATCCGCCATCATCGACATGCTGGAATTGCTGGCGAAGTGGCTAAGCGACGCGATTTGTCGCGGTTCAGCCAGTAGCATTAGCAGTTGATCGGTGCACAAGTGTGTTGATGCTACGCGTTCAGGTTTTTGCTCAGCTAATGCACTCGATGCCGCGAGAAATAGCACGAATAACCCGATCACACTGCGTTCAGGTCTCATTATTGATCTCATCCGCGTATACCTTTATAGTACCGGCGATTCGGGTTTACTTTATTTGAAATTCAACAGTTGTACTGAATGACTATATGATAAGTGCGTTCCACCATTTCATAACCTTGTACTGCTGCGCAATACAGTTTCAACAAGTGGCACTTTACTCGGAATTTGCTCTCGAAGTTCAGTAAAAAAAGAGGATCAGTCAATTCAAATTACACAATGATAATGATGCGCCGAATTGTTGACCGTTCAATTACCGCAAAATAGATCCGTAAATAACTTACACTCGCGTTTCGCTTAGTTAAAGCGGTGTTCAGTGTCGCTCCGAAACGAAGAACGCGGTGGCTTTATCCTGAGGTACTTATGCAGATCCTGTTATTGCCGTTGCCGAAAAGCGAATTCAAACGAAGTATTGCCCGCTAAACAGTAAATGTGATTGCCCGCGTAGTTTGTTGCACCATACTTACACAATTTGACGATGAAACAAGCAGCACTAATGATTCAGGGTACCGGTTCGGATGTCGGTAAATCAGTGATCGTTGCAGGTTTGTGCCGAGTCCTGAAAAAACGCGGTCTCAGTGTCGCGCCTTTCAAACCCCAGAACATGTCAAATAATGCTGCTGCCTGTCCTGATGGCGGTGAAATCGGCCGCGCCCAGGCTTTGCAGGCTCAAGCTGCGGGTATTGAGCCTTGCGTGGATATGAATCCCGTGTTGCTGAAGCCGCAAACCGATCAGGTCGCACAGGTGGTTGTTCACGGCAAGGCCAGCTTTAATCTGGGTGCGAAAGACTACATTAAGAGTCGGGATTCTCTGATGGCGCCAGTCATGCAAAGTTTCCGGAGACTCGCCGACAACTACGAAATCGTTTTGGTGGAAGGCGCCGGCAGTGCTGCAGAAACCAACCTTCGTAAACGAGACATTGCCAATATGGGATTTGCGCGCCAGGCGCAATTGCCGGTATGTTTGCTGGCAGATATTGATCGCGGCGGCGTGATTGCTTCACTGGTTGGCACCCAGGTGGTACTTGACCCTGCCGATGCAGCAATGATTCGAAGTTTCATTGTCAACAAGTTCCGGGGCGACGTGACGCTGTTTGATGATGGCAAGCGCGATGTGGAAGAACGCACTTCGTGGCCCTGTCGCGGAGTCATTCCGTGGCTGCAGGCTGCGCGCTGCCTGCCGCAGGAAGATGCAGTGGTTAAGGATTCGCTTTCAAAAGATGGACCTGATGATGGCATTCGAGTCATCAAAATTGCGGTACCCATACTTTCTCGAATCGCTAACTCCGATGATTTTGACCCACTAAGGCTGGAACGAAATGTCGAACTTGTATTCGTTCCGCCTGGTACCCCAATTCCCCGCGATGTAGAGGTCATCATATTACCCGGCACCAAATCCACCATCGGGGATCTTCGATTCTTGAAAAAGCAGGGCTGGGATTACGACATCATTGCGCATGCCAGGGCAGGAGGCAGAGTATTGGGCCTTTGTGGCGGCTACCAGATTCTGGGTCGGAAGATTCGTGATCCACATGGCGTGGAAGGTCCACCCGAAGAAGTGGACGGTCTTGGCCTGCTTGATGTGGAGACCAATATGCTGACTGAGAAATCAGTTCGTCCGCTGAGCGGAATCTGCCTGAGCAACGAGCAACCCGTAGTTGGTTATGAAATTCACATGGGAGAGACTACAGGAGGCGATACCAGGCGACGGTACATTCGTTTCGATGATGGTGCGGATGGTGCGGTTAATGCCGCCGGGAATGTCGCAGGCTGCTATGTACACGGACTTTTTTGGGATGATTCGTTCCGCAGAGGATGGCTAAACGAGTTGCAAAAGGGCACTGCCTCTGAGCTGCAGTATAGGGAATCAGTTGACCGCTCTCTTGATGAATTGGCAGCTGAACTCGAAAGTGTATTGGATATTGATGGGCTACTGTCGGATTCCGACTGGAACGGATAAATCAGATTGAGTCGATAAATTCCAGGTGAAATCGACGATAGCCTTTCGACACGACGCCCAGTCGATCCCGCAGGTGTTGGTGCAGGTCCGGCAGTTTATGAAACGGAACAGCCGGAAAGGCATGGTGCTCTGCGTGATAAGACATATTCCAGGCCAGCAGATTTACCATCGGATTGGTCAAGGTAGTGCGCGTGTTTTTGAGCATATTGTCTGACGTCTCGCAGCCGGTATGCTCTGCGAGCAGAAACAGACGCAGCGCGATCATGCCCAACACAATCGGAAAGACCCAGTAGATCAATATCCAGCCGACATCCGCGAGCACTGACGCAGCCGCAATTACAACGTACCCGAAAGCGTGCCACCTCGCCTCGGCAATGACTTTTGATCGATCGAATTCCTGGATAAATGGTTCGTCGCTGTGGCCTGCGACATGCTGCAAGATTGAGCGAATTTGCGGCCACCAATAAGATCCAAGCCCTGTCATTGCCCAAATGTACTGACCACGGCTCACCGGTTTGGCACTCGCCAATTCCGGGTCGCGGGCGGGGTCGTTAGTGTAGCGGTGGTGTGCGAAATGGAACAATCGAAAATATCTTGCTGGCAGCAACAGCACGAAGCCGCAAACTGCGGCAATTACATTGTTGGCCGCGCGACTTCGAAACGCGGTTCGATGAATACACTCATGCAGCGGGGCAAAGAGGAATACCACCGAAGTGCCATAAACAACCCACGCCGGCAGCAGCCACCAGCTTAGACCTGCCAGCGATACTAGCCAGCCGGCAAACACAATGATCGCCAGGTGAATCGACAGTCTTAATACCGCCGGTTTATCCGACCGCTGACAGAGCTGACGCACCAACTGTGGGTCGAGTAAATTCTTTCGATAGACAAAATCGTCCATATCCGAGCTCAGGTATTTTGCAGCCTGTGTGCGAATTTATATCCAATCGCTGTCAGTGCAGGGTGTAGGGCCATCTTGTCCGTTAGCATCCCGGATCAGTACCCGGTCATCTCCAGATATCCACTGCCAGTGACCGCATTTGAGCCTTGGGTTCCTCTCACTGAAACCGCACCTTCCCAGTAGCGAAACGAATCATCGCGCTCCTGTGCATCTGCCAGAGCATCAATACTTAGTGTCATGCCAAGCTCGGGGATTGCGATCTGCCAATCTACCGGATACTCGGCCTGGGTCTTGGCGCTTTTCCATCGTCTTTGCTCTGTGAACTCAATCTGGCTTGCATCAAGTAACCTGGAATTTCCCTCATCGCCGACCAAAATACCGTATTTGAAACTCTTACCTGTTGATTCGCGTTGTCGAATTTGAAACAGCATCAGTTCGCGGCGATCGTTAAGCTGCAAGGAGAACCAGTCCCAGCCGAGTGCTTCGTTGCTGAGCACTGATGAAAACCATTCATGATCCATCCAACTCGCGCCCGACACCTGCTTGGTCGTGCCATGCGTAGTCAGTGTACCCGTGGTTTCAAGCCGCGTCAGTGAGTAGTAGTACGAAGCATTGCCGGGCTCGTTACTTTTTCGACTTAAACCGTGCTCACCTTGCAGCACTACTGGCTTAAGGCTATTCAACTTCAGACCGAGTGAAAAATAATCCGATGCGGCGCTAATATCGACATTCAGACAGCCATTACATTCGCCTTGTGATCCCTGAACCACCCAGTTATTGACCCATACCTTAAATGGCTGACTCCTTGCACCGGCCAAATTCAATGCGCCCCGACTGTAGGCCTCGTCTATGAGATATTCGCCGGTTTGAACATCAGTTACACCGATGTGTGCGAGGTATGCCTGATTACTGGCCCAGTCTGAATCGAGCTGTGGCTGATTGCGCGTCAGCGCCCGTCGAAAAATGGTGAATTGATAGCCATAACGATCATTGTGCGTGTCAGACAGGTTACCCGTGAAATACCACCACTCGGTATGAAAATCAGGATGTGGCCCATGGTCTTTCGGGAATGTAAATTCCCTGACTTTGAGAACTTGTTCAAATTGCTGTCCCAAATCCCCCTCAAGCATGTTTCCGACGGGGGAGCTCTGCGATCGTTGGTTTATCTCGCCGGAATCTGTGGGAGAGTTCGCGAGCCAACCGCTGAGCACGATTATCAGCACCGCCGTGGCAGCAATTGTGATGGTTTTCTTCGCAGGCAGCACTTACTCAACCCGCATTAATTGTACCGGCGCTAACTTTGCTAGCCGCCAGGCCGGCACGAGTGCGGCAAGCAAAGCTGCTCCAACTGAGATCAGCACTGCGTCGGTCAGCACAGGAATGTCAATCAGCATCTCCATTGTCCATCCAAATGAGCGCTGGTTAACCACCCAAATTAACAGCCACGTCAGGATCAGTCCTACGGGCAGTGACAATAAACCGGCAAATAGGCCCATCACACCGGCTTCGGCAGTCGCGGACATCCAAATCTGACGTGTGGTGAATCCAATCGCGTTTTGTATACGCAGTTCGCGCTCTCGGTCAATCTGAATCATCGCGAGGATTGATACGACTGCGATAAATGCTACAACTACCGCCAATACTCTCAACACCGTGGTAATTGTAAAAGTCTGATCAAAAATGTCCATCGAAGCCTTGTGTAGCGCACCAGCATTCCAAATGTTCGCATATCCAGATTCGACAGCAAGGGCAGCGGCATCAGCCAGCATCTGAAGATCGGCACCAGGTTTGGCAAAAAGTGCTGCAGTCGTTATTCGAGTATCTCCAAAAAATGAGACATAGACATCCCGGTGTATGGAAACAACACCACGGTCAGAGCTATAGTCATAGTAGACACCAAGAACCGGCAACTGTACAAGGTCGCCGTGTGCCAAGGCTTTCAGTGTGTCACCGATGGCAATACTATGTTTGAAAGCATAAGGTTCACTGACGATCACACCTTCGGTCTGGAACCGTCGCCAGATTTCAGGTACTTGCGACTTAAAACGGTAGCCAGCAAAAGCATACTCACCATAGTCCACCGCAAAAAGACGCGCCCGCCCGTCGGGTTTCTGCAGCCAAGTCCAGTTCGCAATACCGACGGATTGAACCCCTGAGAGTGCTTGCAAAGATTCAATTTCAAAGTCAGTTAGTTCATCACCATATCCCTGGGTCGAAACATAGATATCTGCGCGCAGACGGTCGCCGAGCCAGGTGTCAACCGCTGTTCGAAAACTGCTGATCATTACACCGACTCCGATCGTTGCCGAAATGGCCACACAAAGGGCACAAATCGCAATAGATGTTCGTCCACCGCTCATTGATAATGCCCGGCTTGCCAGAATACCGCGAATACCAAAAAGATGTTTTGCAACCGACCGCATCGCTTGCCCGAGGGCCCGGCACAATATCGGTACCAGACAGAAGTACCCGGCAACGATCAGGTAAATCCCGGCGAATCCAAAGACAATGCTGGTTGGACTTAACTGCATAATTGCAATTCCAGCCAAAACAAAAATACCACAGGCAATCAGTGTGAGCAGAGCGTGGTTTCGACCGGAAGAAGAAAGAGCTCGTCTGGGCACTCCAAAAGAGGGCAGTACACCCGCTGCTTCTCTTAGTGCCGGCACTGTTGCAATAAGCGGCGCACCGATTCCAAGTGCCA
>JAJDZL010000260.1 GCA_022824665.1 Gammaproteobacteria bacterium
CGTATTGCCAGCATCCTGAAGCTGGCCGATCATCTTGTTGTACGAAAGAATTTGCCCCGAATAGTCGGCGCTGAGTTGGAATACCCGCTTCAGGAGAGCTGGTTTGTCCACCCGCTGCATTGCAAGGATGTCCCTCTCAATGTTGGGCTCGATTAGTGCTTCTACGATGTACTCTTGCCAGCGATTCTGCTCCGAAACAAGAGAAGCAGTTCCCGGATAACCCCCGAAATAAATGTAACGTTGCAGATCAAATCCAAAAGCAGCCGACATCTCAGCGAAGGACCAGTGCGTAAGACGGACAGTCTCGAACCTCCCGGCAAGGCTTTCACTCATTCCTCGCTGCATCAGCAAAGGAGCAGAACCCAGTAAAATGACATGAACAGGCCGATCATGCAGACGGTCTGCATCCCAAAGCCCTTTGACAGTTTTCGACCAATTCGGAATATTCTGAATCTCGTCGATCGCCAGGATAAAGCCCCTGTCGGACTGTAAAGCGGCCATCCGCGCATTTTCCCAACTCTGCACCAGCCATCGCGTATCTTTAGAGAGGTTCGGCGAAATGCCCTCCAAGTCCGGGGCTGGGGGAAGTGTGGTGGAATCGGGCTCATCAGCAGACACATATTCAAATGGTCGGTTTTGTTGTCTGAGAGCCTGCTTAACCAGAGTAGTCTTGCCAGTTTGGCGCGGACCTGTCACAAATGTGAGTAGTTGAGGCCTTTCCCTGAGGCGACTAAGCAGCGTAGAAATCTGGGTTCGTTCATAAGTTGCCATAGTGGAATCATACTGTATTGAGTATTTTTACTCAATACACACGACAATTAGGCGTTGACAACCCCAGTGATCGGTCAAGAAAATATGCTGTTTGATTTTGTCAAGTTGTGTATATAAGCCCCTATATTTGGGGGTTTATGAACTTTGAATCGTCCCGTTTTTAGGTTTAAAAATGGGCATAATATCTGCGTCGATTCTGTGGGATTTGCAGGCGCCATCACAAGAATATATTGGCAACTTCAATTACAATGCCTTGAGGCCGATTCACTCATATTTGTTGATTTAAAAACAATTGGTTAATCACACATTAAAAACTTCAGTACGAACCATTAGCTGTCCACAGTAAGGCAACAAGAATATCCCGTGCCTGCTTTACTTGAGCAAAGTATTTTTTTGTGCCAGATTCATGCTTCGAAAAGTCGCAATATCTCTTTTCGATTTCGGACCAACTGCTGTTTTTCAATTTCTGATGACGTCAAATTAAGTTTCGTTCATGGCAGATTCCTCCACGTCCCGTACAGCACTTGATTCCAGCACTGCCCGTGTGGTCATTGTCGGCGGCGGAATAATGGGCTGCGCGATGGCCTACCACTTGACAAAAGCCGGCTGGAATGATGTCGTCCTGCTTGAAAAAGCAGAGCTGACATCCGGTTCCACCTGGCACGCGGCCGGTCAAATTACCCGATCTACTTCAAGCATAAGCCTTGGCAAATGCGTAGACTACAACATCGCTCTTTATTCGAGGGAACTGCAACAGGAAACCGGTCAGTCAGTCAGCTGGAATAACTGCGGTTCAATTCGGCTTGCATATAGTGAAGACGAAATGGACTGGCTGCGACATACATTGAGTGTCGCACGGTCGCTGGACATTGATATTGAACTGATCGACCCCGGTCAAATTGCAAAATTGCATCCTTTTTACAATCTGGACGGTGTGCTCGGGGGCCTGTACACCCCAGACGATGGCCACGTCGACCCGTCATCGGTAACGACTGCGCTGGCGGCAGGTGCAAGATCGCGCGGTGCCAGCATCATCCGCCGCTGCCGCGCAACTGACATCAAGCGGCTTTCGAGTGGCGAGTGGCAGGTTAGCACTGAATTGGGTGACATCACCTGTGAACACGTGGTCAATGCCGCGGGTACCTATGCTCGCCAGGTTGGCGAGTGGAGCGGACTTGATCTTCCCATGGTTTCAATGACACACCATTACTTCGTAACCGACACTGTAAAGGCGTTTTTATCGCTGCCACGCGATCTACCCGTTATCCGGGATGACGCCAAAGTCTCGGGCTACATAAGGATGGAGCAAAAGTCCGGTTTAATCGGAATTTACGAAAAACATAATCCGAATACGGTATGGGAAGATGGCTGTCCGTGGGAAGCCGAGCACGAGCTGTTTGAGCCCGACTATGACAGGGTTATGCCGTGGTTAGAAAATGCAATGGAACGTATGCCGGTACTCTCCGAGCTCGGCATCAAGCGGACTGTCCATGGCGCAATCTCGCATCCGCCCGACGGCAATCCGCTGATTGGGCCTGCGCCCGGTGTAAGCAACTACTGGTGCTGCTGCGGCACGCAAATCGGCATCGGCTGGGGCCCGGCACTTACCCGTGAATTGACCCGCTGGATGGTACACGGCAGTGCAGATATATCGATGCGGGAATTTGATCCGCGCAGATTTGGGTCGTACGCAACCAGAAAATGGCAAACCGTCAAGGGCCGGGAGGACTACTGCCTGCGTCACGAAATTCCTTTTCCACATTTCAATCGACTGGCTGGCCGACCTGTCAGTCCAAATCCTCTTTACCGCCTGCTCAAGCGCCAAGGTGCTGTTTTCGAAGAAGTGTTCGGGCACGAACGTCCGCGCTGGTTTGCCCCGCCCGGTACCGCGCAATACGATCAGTATTCATTCAGGCGCAATGTGGTTGACGAAATTGTTGGCGAGGAGGTTCGGACAGTTCGAAATTCAGTCGGCATCATGGACATATCAGCATTCACCAAAGTGCAGCTGCACGGTCCCGATGCAGAACAGTTTCTCAATCAGGTTTTTTCCGCTAATGCCCCGCGAAAGGTCGGCTCGATCGCTTTGGGTTACCTGCTCAATCAATGCGGTCGAATTGAACTTGAGATGATTGCTGCAAGAACCGCCGATGACTGTTTTTTTCTGGTTTGTGCAGCCTTTTACGAAAACCGGCTGCTGGACCATCTAAGACGTTACGCCGGGGATTTCTCAGTTGAGCTGACCAACCAGTCGAGCGAATGGTGCAGCCTCGCCGTTCAGGGCCCGAAATCCAGAGACGTCTTGTCGCGTACAACTCAAGCCGCGCTGGATAATGACAGTTTTCGATGGTTCTCAGCGCAATCAATCGATGTAGCCGGGCATCCAGTCTTGGCCATGAGAATATCGTACAGCGGAGAGCTCGGTTGGGAGCTTCACACGCACCGCGACTCAATCGCCAATGTCTATTCCGCACTGCTGCAGGCAGGACAACCGGAGGGCATCGTTCACTACGGCTCCTTTGCCATGAATGTAATGCGAATGGAAAAAGCATTCAAAGGCGCATCAGAGCTAACCAATGAAGTCACACCACCTGAAGCTGACGCAATGGCATATGTCAACTTGGCAAAACCCGATTTCATCGGCAAGACTGCAATCCAGACCAGTACGCGATCCAGCCTTCCATGGGTCTGTGTTTACCTGTCTTTGGACCACGATGAAGTCAATATAGGGCACGGTGGCGAAGCGGTTATTCACGGTGGTGAAACTGTCGGTTCAACCACTTCAGTGGTATATAGTCATATAGTGAATCGAGCACTGGGATTTGCCTACGTGAAGCCTGTGGCAGCTAAGCCGGGAACAAAATTGGACGTGGTCATCGCAGGCGAGCTGCGACCGGCAACAGTTTTAGAAAAAGCAATATATGACCCCGAGGGTCTTCGACAAAAGTGAGCCAACAATGACAGAAATACCTTCAACAATGAAAGCGGTTGTGCTAACCGGACACGGAGAGTTGGACAAACTCGTTTACCACGAAGAGTGGCCGACACCAACGCCAGGCCCGGATGAAGTGCTGATCAGGGTGCACGCCTGTGGCCTCAACAATACCGATGTCAACTCCCGTACCGCCTGGTATTCCAAAGGTGTGTCAGACGCCACCACCGGTGGCGCACTTGAGTGTGCTGATGAGAATGATGCAAGCTGGGGTGGTGCTGCTATATCCTTTCCGAGAATTCAGGGGGCAGATGTGTGTGGCACGATTTGTGCCGTTGGCAAAGATGAACTTAATTCTTTGCTGAATAAACGCGTGATGGTTGAACCTTGGCTCAGAGACTGGAGTGATCCAAATAATTTTTCCAAGTGTGGATACCTGGGTTCTGAGCGCGACGGTGGATTTGCGGAATACATGAAGGTCGATTTTCGGCAGATTCACGCCATCGACTGCGACATGACCGATGTCGAGATTGCAACCTTCGCCACCTCCTGGTTAACTGCGGAGAACATGCTCAACCAGGCTCAGGTTCAGGAAGGTGACGCGGTGTTGATTACAGGCGCATCCGGTGGTGTCGGCTCGGCCCTGATTCAACTTGCCAAGCGACGCAAGGCAACTGTAGTCGCAATGGCATCGGAGTCAAAACATCCGGAACTCGAACAGTTTGCACCTGATGCGATGATCGCAAGAGATCCCGAGGACTTGAATTCAGCATTGAAAAATGCAATCGGACACGATAAAGTTTCAGTCGTCGCAGATATTGTTGGCGGCAGCAGCTGGTCGCAGTTGATTGGCGCACTCGCCAGAAACGGGCGCTACGTCTGCTCTGGCGCCATTGCCG
>JAJDZL010000143.1 GCA_022824665.1 Gammaproteobacteria bacterium
GGCCACTTTGAATAATCTTCGATGGTAAATCCGGATGTGGTTGCCATGGACACGACCTGAAAAACGCCGCGTTTGAACCGATCCCAGGGGTCACCGGTCGTATCGGTCAAAATCAGCACCGTGGTGACCAGCAAAATAGTGCAGAAAATGAGCGACAGATAAACTTTAAACTCTGTATCGCGCAAATACTGTCGAATGCTTCGCTTGCTCCATACTCTGAAATGCAAAGAAAAATTCACCCCGGCTGCAAGCATAAAAAAGATGCCCACAAAGAGAATGGCATTGTTATCGTAAAAGAAATGAAAACTGTCATCATGGGTCGAAAACCCACCGATTGCGATGGTCGAATAACTGTGGGTAATCGCATCGAACAAGGACATTCCAGCCAGCCAGTAGGCCAGCGCACACAAAAATGTCAAACCAACGTAAATGTACCAAAGCGCTTTGGCAGTCTCCTTGATTCGTGGTGTCAGTTTTGAGTGCTTCATGACACCCGGCATTTCAGCCAGGTAGAGCTGCATGCCGCCAATACCCAACATTGGCAATACCGCAACGGCCAGCACGATGATTCCCATGCCGCCAATCCACTGCAGCTGGCTTCGATAATACAGAATCGATATCGGCATCTCTCCCAGATTTGTGAGCACCGATGCACCTGTCGTCGTAAGTCCGGACATCGACTCAAAAAAAGCATCTGTAAAACTGATATCCAGATCGTTCCACAGCAAAAATGGCAGTGTTCCCGCAATCGCCAGTGAAACCCAAAATGCAGCAACGGTCAGGAAGCCTTCGCGAGTACCAAGCTGCTTGCGGTTCTTTCTGGCCACAAACCAAATCACAAATCCGGTCACAAAAATGATGAAAAACGACAGCACGAAATCGATCAGCGCACCATCGTCATAATAGATCGAGATAGCGATTGGCGGAATCAGAAACAAACTGAATATTCCGAACAGAATTCCGACAACTTTGAGTACGGCGAGATAATGCATTGCGTTAAAAAAATCAGGCTATCTCAGCACGTCTACAGCCCGCGGGTCAGATTAGATAAACAGGGGATTGGGTTCAAACAACCGCTGCACATGCGTAATCATCTTCGTCGATTTTGCTGCAACAAAAATAATCGCATGATCATCAGACTGAATTTCAAGATCGTGGTGCGCAATCAGCACTTCACCATCGCGCAAAATCGCACCCACAACAGCGCCGTCAGGCAGATTCAGCTGCTCTATTCGGCGACCTACGACGTTGGAGGTCTGACGGTCTCCGATCGCGACTGTTTCGATGGCTTCGGCAACTCCGCGTCGAAGCGAGTGAACCTCCACCGTAGAACCACTGCGGATATATCGCAGCAATTCGCCAACGGTGTTCTGATTCGGTGAAATGACGATATCAATGCCGCTGCCGGTGGACTCCAGCATTTCAACATAGCTCGAATTGTTGATCAACGCCATGGTACGCCTGGCACCGAGCCATTTAGCCATCATCGCAGACAGAATATTCACTGCGTCATCATTGGTAACCGAGCAAAATACCTCAGTCATTTCAATGTTTTCCCGGATCATCAGGTTTTGATCTGTCGCATTTCCGTGGATGACAATTGCGTTATCAAGCGCGGTGGCCGCCTGCTCTGCAGTCGTGTAATCGTATTCAATTAGCTTAACCCTGTAATCCATCGATTCCAGCTGCAGGGCGACGCGCATACCAATGTTTCCTGCGCCAACCAGCATCACCCGTTTACCATGTTGAGACGTGTCGACGGTGCGAAGCTCTTGCATCATACCCGCCAGATTTTCCGGCGCGGCAATCAAAAACACCTCATCACCCGGTAATATGACTGTTTCACCCTTCGGAATGATTGGCTTGCCAGAGCGGTAAATCGCCGCAACGCGCACATCAACATCCGGCATGTGGTCGCTTAATTCTTTAATCTTGTGACTGACGAGTTTTCCCCCTTCCTCTGCCCGAATCGCGACCAATTGAACTTTACCATCGGCAAATTCGACAATCTGTAATGCACCCGGCATATGGAGCAAACTAATGATTTGGTCTGTAACGCGCTGTGCTGGACTGATTATTTCGTGAATCGGAATCTGTTTGTCGTCATTGCCAAAAAAATCATCCTTGCGCTTGTGAAATTCCATATTGCGAACGCGCGCGACCAGGTGCGGCTCAAGGCCAAGGCGATGCATCAACTGGCAAACAAGGATGTTGGTGGCATCATTGTCCGTAACCGCCAAAACCATGTCGATGTCGCCCGGGGTAACTTCTTCTAAAATCAGGGGGTCAGAAGCATCCCCCAATATCGTCTGGATATCCAGGTTCTGAGACGCCATGTTAAGAGCCGCTTCGTTGTGGTCGATAATTGTTATGTCATAGCCCTCCTCGTCCAGAACATGCGCAACACTTGAACCGACCGTTCCAGCACCAACGATAAGTATGCTCATCATGAGGCGCGGTCACTCCCGGAGACCGTCTTGGCCTCTTCAGCATTGGTGACTTCAATTCCGAGTTCCCGTGTCTTGCGAAAAATGCTTGCCCGGTGCAAGCCCGTCACCTTGGCCACCTCTGATAGCGACTTGGATCGAAACAAATGAAAGCGAAGATACTCGCGCTCGAAATTCTCTTTCGCTTGCCGGTAGGGGAATCCAAAAATTTGAGATTTTTCATCAGCTCCTTCAAGCGTTTCAATTTCCGGAGTGGTCCACGCTTCCAGCACGGATTGAATTTCTGTCTCAATGATTGTTTCATCACTGGAGTTCTGAATGGCTTTTGTCAGCACATTTTTGAGTTCCTCTACATTGCCAATCCACTTATGGTTTCTAAGACAGTTCAACGCGCCGGTCGAAATCCGCTTGTACGGCAGCTGGCCATTCGAAGTCAGCCTGTCAATCAGGCTGCCAACCAACTCGGGTATGTCTTCAGGCCGTTCGCGCAGCGGTGGAACCTGCAGGACCGTTTCATTCAGCCGGTGAAACAGCTCCGGGCGCAGGCTGCCAGATTCCAATCTCTCATATATTGAACCGCTTACTGTGGCGATTACACTGGGCGCAGACTCCTCAGTACCACCTAGTCGCCGGCCGTTGACCTCGTTCAGCAATCCAAGCACCTGGTTCTGGCCATACTTGTCAAATGCGTGAAGGTCACGAATCAGAATTGTTCCATTAGCCGCTGCTTCCAATGCTTCCGCAATCGAGTGCTGCCAGGCATCTTTCATCAACCAGTCCAGTGCCAGTAGTGGTTCGTTGTCCTTGCTGCGGCCGTGATGAATCATACGGGCAGTTGTCTCGCGGCCACTGCCAACCTCTCCCATAACCAATACATGCGACTCAGTCTGGGACAATTTCTTGATCTGGCTTCTGAGCGTCGCTATAGGTTCACTCGAACCCACCAGATCAAGACGCGCAGTGGGTTTGCTCTTGATCGTGTAGTCGACCTCTATCTGATTGTTGCGGATTGCATTTCGCACCGTGATTTCTAGCCGACCGACCGACACTGGTTTCTCAAGGTAGTCGAAAGCACCATAACGGGTCGCTTCAACCGCAGTTTCAATTGAGCCGTGTGCGGACAACATAATCACCGGGGTTTTGAACCCCGCGTTGTACCACTCCTTCAGCAAGGTGATGCCGTCGTCACCTGGCATCCAGATGTCGAGCAATATGACGTCAAACTGCTGCAGGCGAACCGCAGTTCTGGCTGCGGCAGCATCGTGGACTTCGGTAACCACGTAATCAAAGTCACCCAGAATCTCACCAATTAGCTGACGAATGTCAGGCTCGTCATCTACAACAAGTACTTGTGGTGGTCGTGTGTTCATACTTCTATTCCTTGTTGACTGTCGCGGTAAGCCAACACTTCAGTCGTGGCAGTCGGACGAGTCGGTCCGACACCAAATTCCATCCGTATTTGTGCGCCAACGCCGTCCGGATTATTTTTTGCTTCAACGACTCCTCCATGCGCTTCTACGATTCGCTTAACAATCTCCAGACCAAATCCCATACCCTGTTTTTTGGTCGTTGCATAAGGCTCAAACATTCTATCGAATACCTCGCTTTCAAATCCAGGCCCGTTATCCATAACCGAGACGACAATATTATCAAGTTCATTCGCACGCGTCTGAATCTGCAATATGGCGTCACCCGATACTCTTGCTGCTTCTTTGGCATTATTAATTAAATTATTGAACACTTGTACCAATTTATCTGGGTCCCCCTGAAATGCTGGCAGGTCAGGATCAAGATCCAGCCTGATCTCCTTAACCTGTTCGGGCTTGTCATGCAACGACACCACTTCCCGAATCAATTTATTTATATTCAATGACACCGGTCGCAAAACAACCGGTTTGGAGTAGTTCTGAAATTCCTTGACAATCCGGTGCAGCGTATTCAGCTGTCGGTTAATCGCAGCAAACGATAATTCAAGCGAGCGGCTGTCGTCTTCCGACATCCGCGCGTTCGTCTTATACTGAATTCGCTCAACTGCCAGTTGAATTGGCTGTAGCGGGTTTAACATCTCGTGTGCCATGCGTCTGGCGACTTCGCGCCATGCAACACCGCGCTGCGCCTGTACCAGGGCAGTAATGTCCTCAATGACAACAACGTGATTGCCGGTCGCAGAATCCGGCACTGGCAGTTCCGTTACGCTGAATGACAAAATCTGTTCTCCTTGTTCAGTTTCCAGTCTTACTGTATTGCTCCAGTCCGAAATCTTTCGATCGATCGCTCTTTCGATCGATGCGAACAACGGCGAGTATTTCCTGTTCCACTTGACCATGTCGTGCAAATGAACACTCTTGACATCTTCCGGGCTCACTTCAAGAATGCTCTGCGTTGCAAGATTGATATTGGTTAAACGATTGTCCTTGTCAATAAACAGGACCCCGGAGGACAGGTGCTCAAGCACAATCTCCAGGTAGGCACTGTGCTGTTCAGCGAGCTCCTGACTTAAACGAATCTGTTTCTGTGATTGCCTGATTCTGCGTGTCATATCGTTGAATGATTTAACCAGCACGCTCAGATCATCGCGCGATGAGAGCTCTTCGAGCTCCTCGTAGTACCCTTCAGCAATCGCCTTGGTTCCTTCCGAGAGACTGCGAATCGGCTCAACGAGACGCCGCGTCAGGCCAATGGCCGCCCAGGTTGCAAGAAGTACCGCAATCAGGGTAACGAACGTCAGCGCCAGCACAAAACTCACCTTGAGCGGGTTCCTCAGGTACTCAAGGCGCTCATGGCGCTCATTCATCTGGCTGACGCGTTCTGCCAGTCGCTGCGAACTCGATGGCAATTTTGTCAGCACCTGCAGATAGTGCCGACTGACATGCCCGGCAATCGGGATTGGAATCAGCATGCGCAACAGTGCGCTGCCGTCATCATCCGTCAAAAGCTCCCAGCTCGAGCGTCTGCCACCCCACGGCTGAGTCTGATCGGACCCACCCTCGACCGTATCCTGAATCCCCCGGGTATCCAGTGTCTGCTGTCCAGGAACGGCTTCAAGAAGATGCTGCTCAATCAGCCACTGACTGGGCTGAACCGGCAACAGGGTCCCGGGCCGCGAACTGCTTGAAACAACCATGCTCTCCGGTCGGGTCAGATCTTCAAAGTACGTGACCTCCTCATAATCCTTTGATTGGCTGGCGCGAAATATTCGCTGAAAAATTTCGGTGCGAATATCAGGCTCTAACCCAGCCCCGTCCCCGATCGGTGCAGTGTCTGAAGCACCTGCACCAATGACGAAACCGATGCCGTCGCTTTCCAACGAGCCTTCGCCAAGCTGCAGCCGTATACCAGTGGCTGATTCGGAGCTGTCCGACACACTTTCACCAAACCCCTTGGTAAATTCCTGGCCCTCCTGCCTGCCAATCAGGGTTGCAAGCTCGTCGACTACATTTTGAAAATCATTGCGAATGGTTGACTCGAACGAATCGAAAATCATCACCCGCAGCTGATTGGCTTCTTCAACCGCTTCACCGACCTGAAGTTCAAACCAGTTGTCAATCCCGCGGCTCAAAGCGAGAAAAGAAAAGCCATAAACGACAGCCATCGATAGAATGGTAATCAGTGCAATATTCCTGAGAATGCGCATGGCCAGCTGGGTACCCGGCACGCGCCGCCTGTACTGTTTGAATAACTGATACGCATAAACCCCGATCCAGGTCAGCACCAGCACCACACCAACCGAGTTGAGAATCAGAAGTTCAACATGACTGCGGGAGAATAAATCAAACCGCATGGTGCCGGTCAGGACGCCAACCAGTTCAAAAATCACAAATACGAGCAATACCGTCGTCAACGCCAGTGCAATCGTGTAATAGCGCTTAAATAAAGAAAGCATCACTTCACGTCAAATTCAAACCTGTCGCTCTGCAGTCGCCAGGAATTCTTGAAAAAAACCGGTACTCGCATCACCGAAGGCAATGCGGTACGGTCGAGTGATATTCGAACTTTGCCAATATAGGTTTCTTCCGAGTCGAATTGAGCGTTTTCCAACACCAGATTGTGCAAGCGACCATCGCCGATCGCACCAAGCGCCTCGTCGAGCGAATCGTACTCTCTAACGATGTTCGAACCTCGCATACGCATTCGATACGTGCGATACAAGCTGCGGTAGCTGACCTCGTCCCGGCTATCGTACTCACAGACCAGTTGGTCCCACATGTTCTTGCGGACCCGATAAACTTTAATGTTTGTCCGAATTGTGATCGGAATACTGGACTCAAGCGCTTCGATCACTGTTGGTGTAAATTCAATTGCAGCTGTAACGTTGGCGGCCACACTCACTTCACTGTCTCGAGTGGCATCAACCGACAGTATTGAAAACCCGAATGCCGGCAGCGAAAGTGCACAGGCAAAAACCAAAAACGCGATTCGAGCAACGCTCGCACGGTGCTGAATCATGGCCATTTTGCCCTTATCGGTGAGCATCATCGGCGCGTTATGCTGGCGTAATAGAACCCATCGCTCCCCGCCTTGCCTTGCAGCCTCTGTCTGCCATATTTGGTTGGCTGGCCGATTGCAGACGGCAAGTGCTCGCAGGTGAACTCGGAGTGATCATGCAGGAGCTTTCCAATCTGGCTGTCGTTTTCGCGAGCCAGAATTGAACAAGTTGTGTAAAGAAGTTTTCCATTGCGATTCAACAGCGGCAGCAGTGCATTCAGCAATTTTCCCTGCACCTCCTCCACCCGGTCGATGTCTGCGGGCTTGCGATGATGCTTGATGTCCGGATGCTTACTGACCACGCCAAGTGCTGAACACGGTGCGTCAATCAAGATCCGATCAAATCGCCTGCCATCCCACCAGTCATCCGGATCCGATGCATCTGCAACTACCAAAGTCGCAGATTGTCCCGCTCTCGTTAGATTATCTACAATCTGTCCTGCACGCGCCTTATCAATGTCAACCGCAACAACTTCATCCAGTTCGGGCGCAATTTCCTGTATATGCAGCAGTTTTCCGCCAGGCGCCGAACAGGCATCCAGCACTCGCTGTCCGGGTGCAAGATCCAAAGACAGGGCGGCCAACTGGGAAGCTGTGCTTTGCACCGAGACGATTCCTTCGTGAAATCCTGGCAAACGATCAACCGAAGTCCGTTCACACAATTTGACGGCAACTGGTGATGCAGTGTCAGCGTTCGCATCGATGCCAGCGTTTTGCAGCACGTGCAGATATTCCTCAACACTGGTTCGGTTGATGTTGACCCGCAAAGTCATGCCGGGTTTTTGGTTATTGGCTGCAAGGATGCTCTGCCAGCATTCCGGCCAATCTCGTTTAATCGCCTTGATCATCCAGCCTGGATGTGAAAATCGGCAAACATCCGAGAACTTCTCGAAATCAAGCTCGGCCCGGATTCTCAGAAATTTTCTCAAGACCGCATTGACCAACCCGCGGGCCCAGAACTTGCCGAGTGCACCGGTCGCATCCACTGTTTCAGAGACTGTCGCATACTGTGGTTTATGCATAAATTCCAGCTGGTAAAGTCCGACATACAGCAAACACTGCAAATCCTGATCCTTACGTCGCAGCGGCCGCTCAAGCAGTGTGCTCAATAAGTGTTCAAGCAGCCAGTACCAGCGTACTGTACCACTTGCCATCTCATTGATCAGGCGACGGTTTTCTGCACTTTGTCCGTCCAGCATGCGTTCAAGTGTGCTCGGCAGCTGCCACCCCCGGTGTACCACCCGCTGCACCGCCAGTGCTGCACTCGCCCTGGGATTGGCGTCATCACTCATCGGTCAGTTTGCAAAATACGGTTGTTCAAATCTAGACCCTGCCGGGACGGCGAAGCCTGACAAGAAATCAGCTGCAGCCATTCGCCTTTTGCCTTCGCGCTGCAACTCGACAATTCGAACCGCACCGTTACCTGCCTGAATGACCAGCGAACGATCTCGGCTTTCGACAACTTCGCCTGCTGTATCAACACCCGCGCCATGTGACTCAACTTTCGCCGACCAGATGCGAAGGCCCATACCCTGATACGTGGTGCGGGCGGCAGGCCAGGGATTGTACGCGTGAATTTTGCGCACAATCTGCGAGGCCGACTGTTGCCAGTCAATTGGGGACTCCGCAACACTAAGTTTAGCTGCATAAGTCGCCGCACTGCTTTCCTGTGGTATGGCATCCTGCAGACAGCCCGGCAGCGAATCCAACGTTTCCCGCAATTGTTGCGCGCCCACCTCAGCCAACTTCTCTGTCAGCGACAAAGTGGTGTCGTTCTCAGCAATCGTACACTCGCGCCTGGCAATAATGGCACCGGTATCGAGCCCTTCATCCATCTGCATCATGGTTACACCGGTTGTTGAATCGCCCGCTTCAATCGCCCGCGCCACTGGCGCTGCACCGCGCCACCTGGGAAGCAACGACGCATGAACATTGATACAGCCATACTTCGGTATCTTCAGTAGCTTTGGAGGCACAATCAATCCAAACGCAACAACAATCATTACATCCGGCTGAAGTGAGGCGACCTGAGCGGTCAAATCCACTGAGATGCGGTCGGCCTGTATCACACAAAGCCCTCTTTCCTCAGCGAATTGCTTTACCGGCGGCTGAGCAAGTTTACGCCCCCTGCCCTTCGGCCGGTCAGGCTGGGTAATAACCGCAGCTACGTCAGCCTGGCTTTCGACAAGACTGCGCAGGCTTGGCAAAGCGAACGCCGGCGTGCCGGCAAATACTACCCGCAAGGTCATCTTCGATCCGGGCCGTAGCAATTACAGATGCAGCGCAATCTGTTGTGTGTGGTAACTGTTGAGACTACCCCGCCTGACGGGCCAGTTCCCGCTGGCGATTCCGAGCAGCTTTTTCGAATTGACGGCTCACTCGCTGGCGCTTCAAACGTGACAGATAGTCGGTGAATAGTTTCCCGCTCAGGTGATCGATCTCGTGCTGAATGCAAACTGCGTAAAGACCATCGGCTTCGGCTTCATAACACTCGCCATGCTCGTTGTGAGCACGAAACCGGATCCATTCAGCGCGATTGACCCGGGCGAAGTAGCCGGGAAATGACAGGCAGCCTTCCTCCACCGTCTGCTCGCCTTCGGATTCGAGGATCTCCGGGTTGATCAGCACCTTCAAATCCTGCAATTCCTGAGATACATCAATCACAATAATGCTGTGACGAATGCCAACCTGAATCGATGCCAGACCAATACCCGGTGCTTCGTACATGGTCGTTGCCATATCATTGACAATTCGCTTGATTTCAGCATCGAATGCAACAACGGGTGTAGCTACCCGCCGCAATCTGGGATCTGGATAAATGAGTATGTCGAGTGCAGCCATTGAGATTCAAGCGATTCACTTATGACCAATTTGCACAGTCAGTAAGTTCAACATAGCACGATAACGCGATTCCGGATACCAAAACAGGATATAGGAACAGGTAATACATTTTCAAACGAATCATGTGACTTTACAGACTAATATCTCTCAATTGCGCGACGCGCAAAAAAATACTGCGGACAATGAGTCTTTTTTGTCGTTAAAATATTTGACGGCTGATTTTAGTCGTGTAGTTTACTTTCCAGTCAACCAGCAGTTGTTTAACTGCGCTCGAACCCAATTGTCCATTGCGAATTAATTCCACATTCATCCTATTTTATCAATTGCAATAAATGAATAATCTCGTAGTCGTTGAATCTCCCGCCAAATCGGTAACCATTGGCCGATACCTGAACGACAAAAAAAACTCAAATTCGTTAAATCCAAATTCGTTCAAGATTCTCGCCACCGGCGGACATATCTA
>JAJDZL010000220.1 GCA_022824665.1 Gammaproteobacteria bacterium
ACATTGGATGTGAAATCGCTGACTGTCCAAGCACAATCAGTGCGCCTTCCGTCTCATCCGATAACATTTGGGCGGTTTTTCGGCAATCCTCATTGCCCACAAATTCACTGGCGCATTCAAGAAAGTCGGACGACAAATCTGTCGGTATGTCGACGGCCTTGAGCTCACAAAGTGCCCGCAGCACTTGTGCGAGTGCAAAAGGCAAAAGGCCCGGTGCAACAACTGCATTGGCCTCAAGGTCGAAATTGAACAACCAGTCCATCGCATTGATTGATGCAATTTTTGCGCCACCTTGCCATGCCTTGCGGACCCGCAAACCCAATAGCGGCTGTTCCTTGCGAATGTTGGACCCAACCAGCAGTATCCTTTTTGCAGTCGATATATCTTCAATGGGCATCTGCATCCCTGGATATAGCGGCGCATCTGCGTCAGCGGAAAAATCAATCTGCCGCAGGCGATGATCGATGTTCTCTGAGCCAAGCGCGCGCATCAGCTTTTGAAACAGGTAAAACTCCTCAAACGTGGCGGTCGGGGAGATCAATGCGCCGAGCGCGCCTGCGCCTTCACTGTCAATGATTGGCTGAAGCGCATCGACCACCGCGCCAAGCGCTTCTGGCCAGGCAGCTGTAACCAGCCCCTCTTCAGTGCGAATCATCGGCTGCAACAGGCGGTGTTCTTCGCTCGCAGCCTCGTAGCTGTAGCGATCGCGGTCCGCGAGCCAGCACTCATTGACAGCTTCATTGACCCTGGGCAGCACCCTTTTGACTTCACCCCGCAGTGTCTGAATGCTGATATTGGTACCCACGCAGTCATGCGGGCTGATCGATTCGTGATCAATCAACTCCCACGAGCGCGCGGAAAAACGATACGGTTTGGATGTCAGCGCACCAACCGGACAAAGGTCAATGACGTTGCCGGATACTTCCGAGTCAACCGGCCGCTCAAAGAACGTTTTGATTTTCATGTGCTCGCCGCGACCTGCGATGCCAAGTTCCATGACACCGGCAACCTCTTCACCGAATCGAACACAGCGGGTGCAGTGAATACAGCGGGTCATCTCGGTTTCAATCAGGGGACCAATATCGTGGTCTGCCACCACCCGCTTTTTCTCTTCAAATCGCGACAGGTGCCCGCCATAACCGACCGCCTGGTCCTGCAAAGGACATTCGCCGCCCTGGTCGCAAATCGGGCAGTCCAACGGGTGGTTGATCAGCAAAAATTCAAGCGTATCCTTTTGTGCACCAACTGCGACCGCGGAGGCGGTCTTCACTTTCATGCCATCCATCACCGGAGTTGCACAGGCCGGCAGGGGCTTCGGTGCCCGCTCAACCTCAACCAGGCACATACGGCAATTCGCCGCGACCGACAGTTTCTCGTGATAGCAAAAGCGCGGAATATATATACCTGCCTGATCGGCGACCTCAATCAGCATAGAGCCCGGCGCGGCTTCGTACTCGCGTCCGTCAATTTCAATTGTGAACATATTGTTGTCCGACATGATTGATCACTCAGGCCGCTTTACTTGCGGGGTTGATTTTGGCTTCAAATTCATGCCTGAAATGCTTGAGAAAGCTCTGCACCGGCCAGGCAGCAGCATCTCCCAATGCACAGATCGTGCGCCCTTCAATGCGATTGGCAACATCAAGCAGCTGGTCAATCTCGTCCATCCGCGCCCGGCCTCGGCGAATCCGGTTCAACATCCGGTACAGCCAGCCAGTCCCCTCTCGACATGGCGTGCACTGACCGCAGGACTCCTCCCAGTAAAAATATGCAATACGCTCCAGCATCTCGACCATACAGGTCGAATCATCCATGACAATGACCGATCCGGCACCCAGCAAAGAACCGGCGTTCTGCAACGAATCGTAATCCATGTCGCAGTCCATCATGATGTCAGCCGGCAATACCGGTACCGATGAACCGCCGGGGATCACTGCCTTCAATTTGGCGCCATTCAACATGCCGCCAGCCATCTCAAGCAGTTCGCGAAACGGGGTGCCGAGCGGCACCTCGAAGTTGCCCGGCCGATTGACGTGTCCGGAAACCGAAAACACCTTCGTGCCAGCATTGTTTTTGGGCCCCAGTTCGACAAACCATTCAGCACCTTCTCGCATGATGCGCGGCACCGAGGCGAGGGTCTCCGTGTTATTGATGGTGGTGGGCTTGCCGAACACGCCGAATTGCGCCGGAAACGGTGGCTTGAACCGCGGCTGGCCGCTTTTGCCTTCCAGCGACTCCAAAAGTCCGGTTTCCTCACCACAAATGTAGGCACCGGCGCCAAGGTGCGAGTAAAGCTCGAAATCCACCCCGCTGCCAAGAATATTGGTTCCCAGCAAATTGGCTGCTCGCGCCTCCCGCATGGCCTGTTCGATTCTAAGGTAGGGCTCAACGAACTCGCCGCGCATATAGTTGTAGCCCACTGTCGCACCCATCGCATAGCCTGCAATCGTCATCCCCTCAACCAGCGAATGAGGGTTATAGCGAATGATGTCCCGGTCTTTGAATGTGCCCGGCTCACCTTCATCCGAATTGCACACCAGGTACTTCTGACCGGGAGCATTGCGCGGCATGAAACTCCACTTCAAACCGGTTGGAAATCCGGCACCGCCGCGTCCCCTAAGCCCTGATGCCTTGACTTCAGCAATCACATCCTCAGGGGAGATTTTTTCCTTAAGAATTCTTGTCAGTGCTTCATAGCCGCCGACGCTTCGGTACGACGCAATCGTCCACGGCTCCTTCAAGCCAACCTCAGGCAGACAGACTCGAACTTCCTTACTCATCACTCCAGAGTCTCCAGAATCTCGTCAACGCGTTCGGCAGTGAGGTTTTCATAGTAATCGGTGCCAATCAGCGCGGCGGGCGCACCGCCACAGGCTGCCAGACATTCGACTTCCTTGAGCGTATATCTGCCGTCTTCGGTGGTCTCGCCAAAACCAATCTGCAGGCGCTGAAACAGGTGCTCTGCCACTGCAGCAGACCCTCTTAAGGCGCAGGAAATATTGGTGCAAAGTGAAATCTTGTGCCGCCCGATCGGTTGCAGATCATACATCGTATAAAACGTGGCAACTTCGGCAACCTTGACCGGCTCTATTTTGAGCAGCCCGGCGACATACTCCATGACCTCTTCGCTCAACCAGCCGCACTCATCTTGTGCGATGCGCAGCGCCGCCAGGAGTGCCGCCCGCGCCTGGTCGTCAGGATATTTGGCAATTTCCGAGTTAATTTCCTGTAGCGCTTCGGATGACAGCATCAGCGGTCCACCTCACCAAAGACAATATCCTGCGTACCAATCACTGCAACAACATCAGCGAGCATGTGACCGCGACACATCTCATCGAGCGCAGACAAGTGCGCAAACCCGGGGGCGCGGATTTTCAGGCGGTATGGTTTGTTGGCACCGTCAGAGATCAGGTAAATGCCAAACTCGCCCTTGGGAGCCTCAACAGCTGCATAGACTTCACCCTGCTTGACGCAATACCCTTCAGTAAATAGTTTGAAGTGATGAATCAGTGATTCCATGTCGCGCTTCATTGTTTCGCGCCGCGGAGCAATCAGTTTTGCATCATCAACCATAACGGGGCCGGGATTGTTGCGCAGCCACTCCACACACTGACGAATGATTCGATTTGACTGACGCATTTCTTCCACCCGGCACAGGTAGCGATCATAACAGTCGCCATTGGTGCCAACCGGGATATCAAATTCCATTTTGTCGTAGACTTCATAAGGCTGCTTTCTTCTGAGGTCCCATTCGATGCCGGAGCCTCTCAGCATTGCCCCGGTGAATCCTCTGCTGAGTGCCATCTCGGGTGACACCACAGCAATATCGACAGTGCGCTGCTTCCAGATTCGATTGTCGGTCAGCAGCGTTTCGTAGTCATCCACACAGCCCGGAAACCTTTCCGTAAACGCCCAAATAAAGTCCAGCATTGAACCTTGCCGATTGGCATTGATTGCAGCCAACTTTGCCTTGCTGCGAAATTTCGATGGTTCATATTGCGGCATGGTATCAGGCAAATCGCGATAGACTCCGCCTGGTCTGTAGTAGGTCGCATGCATTCGAGCACCGGAGGCGGCCTCGTAGCAATCCATCAAATCCTCTCGCTCTCGAAAACAGTAAAGAAATACAGTCATCGCACCGATGTCAAGCCCATGGGCGCCGAGCCACAGCAGGTGATTGAGAATACGCGTAATTTCGTCGAACATCACGCGGATGTACTGCGCGCGAATGGGTACCGTTACCCCGAGCAGTTTTTCAATGGCCATCACGTATGCATGTTCATTGCACATCATCGAAACATAATCAAGGCGGTCCATGTATCCGATGCTCTGATTGAAAGGCTTCGATTCAGCCAGTTTTTCAGTCGCGCGGTGCAACAGGCCAATATGCGGATCGATCCTCTCGACCACCTCGCCATCCATCTCCATAACCAGTCGCAGCACCCCGTGCGCGGCGGGATGCTGGGGACCAAAATTCATGGTGTAGTTACGAATCTCGGTCGCCAAAGCTGTCCTCCCGAATGACCCTCGGTACGAGGGTTCTTGGTTCTATCGTAATTGGCTCGTAAATCACCCGGCCTTTTTCGATGTCATAGCGCATCTCAACATAACCTGAAAGCGGAAAGTCCTTGCGGAACGGATGGCCGATGAATCCGTAGTCAGTCAGTATGCGGCGAAGGTCCGGGTGACCGTCGAACATAATACCGAAAAGATCAAATGCCTCCCGTTCGAACCAGTCCGCAGACGGCCAGATACCGGTGACCGAAGCAATAACCGGCATTTCATCGTTCAGAAAAGTTTTCACTCGCAGGCGGTGATTGTGTTCGACCGACAAAAGGTGGTAAACGACCGCATAGCGATCACCGTGCCAGGTTTTCGCCGAATCTTCCTTGCCATAGGCCAAATAGTCAACACCACAAAGGTCAATCAACTGCTGAAAGCGGGTTTCGGCATCATCGCGCAGCGCGCATAAGACGTCACTGATTGCAGCCGCTTCCACTACGACAGTCAACTCCCCGCGGGACTGGACAGACTGCGTGATTGCGGAACCCAGCAGGTTCTCTACAGCCCGTGTGAGGTCGGCGATGGATGCCATCTGAGCGGGCTACTTTGCGATGGTATTGGTGCGTTGAATCTTCCGCTGCAGCTGAACAATTCCGTAAACCAGCGCTTCAGCGGTCGGCGGGCAGCCGGGCACGTATACATCGACTGGCACAATCCTGTCACAGCCGCGCACAACAGAGTATGAATAGTGGTAATAGCCGCCCCCGTTGGCGCACGAACCCATGGAAATCACCCAGCGCGGCTCGGCCATCTGGTCATACACCTTACGCAGCGCAGGTGCCATTTTATTGACCAATGTGCCCGCCACGATCATTACATCGGATTGTCTGGGACTCGGTCGAAAGATGATTCCGAAGCGGTCAAGATCATAACGCGCTGCGCCTGCGTGCATCATTTCGACTGCGCAGCAGGCGAGACCAAAAGTCATTGGCCACATCGCGCCGGTACGCGCCCAATTCACCAGTTTGTCCATGGATGTCGTAACAACACCCTGCGACATAATTCCTTCAATTGACATTTGCTACTCCCACTCCAGGGCGCCTTTCATCCATTCATAAATAAAACCGACAACCAGAACACCAAGGAAAATCATCATTGCGAAAAATCCGAACAAGCCGATGCTGTCAAGTACGATTGCCCAGGGAAACAGAAATGCGATTTCCAGGTCAAAAATAATAAACAGAATCGCAACCAGGTAGTACCGCACATCGAACTTCATACGGCTGTCTTCAAATGCTTCAAATCCACATTCGTACGGTGACAGTTTTTCCTTGTCCGGCTTGCTGGGGCCAATAATTCTGCCGGCACTCATCATTGCCAGTCCCATAATCGCTGCAATCGCAACAAAAATCAGAACTGGAATATAGTTGCTCAGCATCGCGAGCCAACCGTGTCATCCACTTGGCTAAGCCCCGCTACAGGCGTACAACAAGTATGGTGCCGAAGGCCGGACTTGAACCGGCACGGCTTGCGCCACCGCCCCCTCAAGACGGCGTGTCTACCAAATTCCACCACTTCGGCCAAATCAAACAATCAAATTACTCCGGCACACTCGGAACGTCATCAACTGCCTCATCCACGGGTGCCTGCGGCAGCTCGGGTCCAAGCGTTGTTTCGATGACCGATTCGGTTACGCTGCTCGGCGTTCCAGCACCGGTATAGATATAGGCAAGCTCCAGTGCGATGCCGAAAAACAGCGTCGCAAGCACTGCGGTTATACGCGTCAGAAAATTCGCCGACCCACGGCTGCCAAAAACAGAGCCGGAGCCGCCGCCAAAAACTGCGCCTAAATCAGACCCCCTTCCCCTCTGAAGCAAAATGAGCACCACCAGTGCGACAGCTACAACAAAAAAAAGTCCCAACAGAATTCTTGTAACGTAATCCATGTTTTGCGATCTACCCTTTATACTGCTGCTTTGCAGATTTCTATAAACTGTGCGGATTTCAAGGATGCACCGCCTACCAGACAGCCATCGACATCCGCCTGGCTGAGCACCGCCGCTGCATTATCACCGGTAACACTGCCGCCATAGAGAATTTTGCAGCTTGCCGCAGCGCGCTCGCTTAAGCCGCCGATCCGGGTGCGAATGATGCGGTGAACATCCTGCGCCTCGTCCGGCGTCGCTGAGCGACCCGTTCCAATTGCCCATACCGGTTCATAGGCAAATGTAACCTGATCAATCAATTCGCGCCCGCAACGCTCCAATACCGCATCTATCTGGCGTTCAACGACCATACGCGTCTTGCCTGACTGTCTCTCCTCAAGCGTTTCTCCTACACACGTAATTGGCGCCAAGTGCTGTTCAATAGTTGCCACAGTTTTTCTGGCAACCTCGGCATCCGTCTCAGCATGATACTGGCGCCTCTCAGAGTGCCCGCAAATGACATATTTGCAACCGGCATCTTTTAACATACTAGATGATACTTCACCTGTATATGCTCCTGCTGAGTGTTCACTGCAATTTTGCGCGCCAAGCGACACCCGCGGATTTGCGGCAATAAGCTGGGCAACATAGTGAAGATAGACATAAGGCGGACAGATAACAATGTCAACGCGGTCCAGATTCCGCGTGCCATCCAAAACTTCCTCGAGGAGTGAATACGCCATATCGAAAGCGCCATTCATCTTCCAGTTCGCCACGATCATTTTTTGCCGCACTTCAGTCATATCAATTCAGATTTTCCAACCACGTGGTCTTGCCAGCAACACTCGCAAATATCATCATTTACGCGCCAATACAGGCTGTGTACTTCAATCGCCAACCGCCGTTTGAACTCTCCATAAAATCCAATACCG
>JAJDZL010000184.1 GCA_022824665.1 Gammaproteobacteria bacterium
ACTAAGTCGTTTATAAGCGGGTTTCCGCGACGCTGTCATTAATGGAGCGGCTCATCTTTTCGACAATTTCATCGACGATCTCGTCAGTGATGATATAGGCAGGTGCCAGCAGCACGTGGTCGCCGCGCATACCATCCACGGTTCCGCCACCGGTGTAACACATGATGCCATTTCGTTCGCTGACGCGTTTCAATACCGCATGGAAACGCTGGTCGGGGTGCAATGGTCGCTGTGATATTTTGTCAGCAACAAATTCGATGCCGATAAATAGTCCCCGTCCCCGGATATCTCCAATATGTGGATGGGAGCCAAGTTCAATGTGTAATTTTTCGATCAGTTGGCTGCTTTTGGCATTCACGTTTTCCAGCAGACGCTCGGATTCGATGGTTTCCAGCACCGCCAGTGATGCCGCACAGGCGATGGCATGGCCCATATATGTGTGCCCGTGCATCAGGGCACCGCTGCCACCCTGGACTGCCTGGAAGATTTCTCCCGTACAAAGTGTTGCTGCTATGGGCTGATAACCCGCCCCCATTCCCTTGGCAAGGATTGCAATATCCGGGGAGATGCCGTCCTGTTCACAGCTAAGAAAAGTTCCTGTTCGACCGGAACCGCACATGACTTCGTCAAGAATGAGCAGAATGTCGTACTGATCACAGATTTCTCGAATTCGTTCAAGGTAGCCGGGGACCGGAGGCAAGACACCGGCCGTTGCGCCACCAACGGTTTCTGCAATGAAACCAATGACATTTTTGGCACCGAGTTCAACAATCTTGGCTTCCAGCTCATTGGCAACGCGAAGTCCATATTGCTCTTCTGACTCATCATGGCGACGCTCTCGGTAGGGATAGCAGGGGGCAATTGATTTTTCCGCCTGCAGTATTGGGCGGTATGGTTTTTTTCGGGCAGCGTGACTGCCGACCGAAAGTGCGCCGATGGTGTTGCCGTGAAAGCTTTGCCGGCGGGAAATGAAGTGTTGTCGATTAAGCTCGCCGCGCTCGACGTAGTACTGACGGGCCAATTTCAATGCGGCTTCAACACCCTCGGAACCGCCGGACAAGAGAATGACGTGATTGAGTGGCTCGGGTACCATCGAAACCAGTTTATCGGCAAGTTTCTCTGCAACCTCGGAGGTAAAGAACCCGGAATGAATATAGGCAAGTTCGGATGCTTGTCTGCGAATTGCTTCAATCGGTGCCGGATGGCTGTAACCCAGGCACGATACCGCCGCACCGCCGCAGGCATCGAGATAACGCTTGCCGTGTTCGTCGTAGACGTAGACCCCTTCGCCGCGTACGGCTACAGGCAGTGTGTAAGCGGTTGAGCGATGGATGATTTGGGTCATTTGATTTACCCGAAAAGAATAGGCGGATGATCGGGAATAGAAAGCGAGTCCGGGGCTGATTTATTCCTCTTGGAGGTTATGTGGACCAGTGAAATTATATTGGATTATTGAGGTAGGAAATTGTGTCGAAAACGCAGCGAGCGTTGTGCGCATGGACATTTCCAAAAATATTTCACCGAAAGGATCTCGGTGATCCCTTGAGAAAAAACCAACGGCGCGATTTGCCCTTGTTTTCTGAACTGAATTGGCTAATGGATACGGGGGTTTTCCGATTGCCCAAGATAGTCCTGGTATTCGACGTCGGGTACTTGATCGTAACCAAAAGCCTCGCGAAGGCAGGCAGGTGTTTCCAAAAGAGTTGGATATTCAATGAGAAATTGACGGAAACTGGGGATTGGACAATGGACTGTTCCATCATCACGCTCCTGAAGTGCACCATGATGAATCAGTTCGTCGAAAAAATCTATTGCTGTCTTACCATCCGGCAAGTGTTCTCCGATACTTGGAGCGTTCATGCGATTTTGCGCTTCGGATTCAATTAAGTCGATGACATCGCGAGAAGATTGTCGTCCTGTTAGCCGTCTCATGACCGCAGCCAACAGGAAGTCTGTCGTCGCCATGTCCGTACTCATTCGACTGTGATAGTAGCCTTGCCGCGCCAGTTGGCTCTCATGTTCAACTTCCATGAAATCCACTTGTTCAATATCCCCACCGGCTTCAACATAAAGCTGAGCAAATGGTTTCAACGTATTTTGCAGGTGACTCGGCCAGCCGTCAGCGGCTGCCAACATTTCATCAAATTCATACTCACATGGACCTAGTTCAATATCAAACATCTCACAGAAACCCTTCTTCAACTCTGTAAGTTCATTCGAATTCAAGCGTTCAAGCGAGCGTATGGCACCGCCAGGGAAACGCGTCAAGCCTAACTGCCCGGCACGTTTTTTTGAATCCGATAACCCGGCTAAGACTACCGTAATCGGCAAATTGTGTTTAGCGGCGTGCAACTGTCGGAGCAGCTTACCAGCATCTGAATCAAATGCTTCCGGTAAATTTTGAGTTTCATCAATGCCAATAACCAACGGACGCTGCCACAATTGATGTGGCAAAGCTTGGGCGACAGCATGCATGCTAATTTGCTCTTGAATTGTTTGTTCGACAACTTTATGTTCGCGACCCCCACTTAGCAGGGGTTGATTGAATTGTCCAAAGACGCGGCGGGACTTTTGCGAGGTCGAGAACATATGTTTTCCACTACCGGGAGCAACTAAGTCAGCCAGCACTTTGCAGAAAAGAAAATTGTTGGTAATAAGCCCATCATCTTCAAGACACAGCATCATCGGTGCAGGCTCCGAACGCGGGGTGCCGTCTTTATTCGATGTGATATATGACCCCGTGTTCCACTTTGCTTCCAGGTATTTCAAAGTTGACGTTTTTCCGGCACCTGGCGCTCCGTAAAACAGTCGGGTAGCGGCCTTTTTCTGCGTTCTAAAGTCGCGGCGACGTTTCCAACTGTCGGCACAGATGTCCTCTATATCGGAAATGATGTGGTGTCGGCCAGCGAAAAAAGGTGGCGGGGTTTTGTCATCTGATTCTTCGGCATAAATTTTGAGCGCTTCAAATCCCGTCGGCTCTGGTTCATTAAGCCCCTTTTTGCGAAAGCCAAATATGTTTGTCATGTTCATGGTTCAATTTAGTCTATGTTCGAATGAGATGAGACTGGAAATTTGTGGAGCTTTTAAAATAAGGTGAACAAAGTCAATAATACCATAATAACAAATAGATTAAAGTTGAATCTGTAATAATAGAATGATATGTGTCTCATGCCTCACTGAAACATCCGCTACCGCCTGGTCCCCCAAACCACAGCAATGCCGGCCTGCTCAATCAGTGCTTCGACAAACTCGATTATTCGTCAAAGAGAATATGGAATGGCTGTCAACCATTCTGTATCAGTCCCAAAATGGCGTAGTCGGAGATGAGAATCGAACATAATGTTGATTTCCAGCGCACCGTGCTCGATTGACAGCAGAAATTGACCAGATAGCGAAAATCTTATGAGCGATATCAAAATTCTTTTCTTGTCAAAGGATGATATCGACACTTTGCAGATCGGTTTGGATGATGTGCTGAGATCGATTGAAACAGGATTGATTGCGCACGGTCAGCAAAAAGTGATCATGCCATCGAAGGACCACCTGGTTCTGGATTTTCCGAACAAGCTGTTCAACGTTCTGAAGGGTTATGTTGAACCCGTCAATGCTGCCGGTGTCAAAGTCATCGGGGACTTTCACGACAATTATCAGCACAATTTACCATCAGAACTTGCCCTTGTGACACTTTACGATCCCAAGACCGGTGTGCCTATCGCGATCGTGGATGGGACAGTTAACACCTGGATGCGAACAGGGGCCGTTACAGCTTTGGGAGCCAAGTATCTGGCGAGTAGAGACTCGAAAGTGCTTGGGCATATTGGCGCCCGCGGAACGTCCTGGTATAACGTTCGATTGCTGGATAAGATTTTTAACTTTGAGGAAATCCGGGTTACCAGTCGCCGACCAGAGTCGAGGGAACGGTTTGCAAAGACGCTGTCGGCCGAGTTAGGGAAGGATATTCGTGTGATGGACAATTGCAAGGACACGGTGAAAGATGCTGACATCATCATTGATGCTTCGCGATTGCTGGAACACCAAATACTGGTCGCCGATGCCGATGTCAAGCCGGGAGCACATCTGCAGGCGTACGGTGCGGTTCTATCGGTTGAACGATCACTGCCATTCACAGTCGACAAGTTTGTTGTTGACGACTGGAATCAGTGCAAGATTTCGCCCTACGGACAGTTTGCTGAACTGGTGCAAAAGGGTGAGCTCAGGGACGAACATGTCTATTGCGATATTGGAGAAATCGCTGCCGGACTGAAACCTGGCAGGGAATCTGAAACTGAGCGAAGTCTTTTCTGGCATAAAGGATTTGCGATCAGCGACATCATGCTGGGAATGCTGGCAGTAGAAAAAGCCCGCGAGCAGGGTGTTGGCACCGAGCTTCTTTACTACTCTTCTCCGCAAGATATGTAGTTTTTCATTCACTGAGATTCAATTTGTGACTAAAGATCATCTTGTACGTAAAAAATCCAACCTAGTGTGGATTGACCTTGAAATGACGGGCTTGTCGCCCGCGAACGATCGAATTATTGAAATTGCGACGATTGTTACGGACATTCACCTCAAAGTAGTTGGGGAAGGACCGGAAATCGTTATCCACCAAAGTGATGAACGCTTGGAAGCAATGGATGAATGGAACACGAAAACGCATGGTGAAAGCGGACTGATCGAAAAGGTGAGGGCGTCAACTATTGATGAACAGGAAGCTGAACGGCGGACACTTGTTTTTTTACGGCGCTATGCGACCAAAAACCGCTCTCCACTCTGTGGTAACGCAATTTGCCAGGACCGAAGATTCCTGGATCGTTACATGCCCGAATTATCCGGTTATTTGCACTATCGGCACCTCGATGTAAGTACGATAAAGGAGCTGGCCAAACGCTGGCGCCCGGACCTGGTTCAGGATCAGCACAAAAAGAGCAGGCATCGGGCTAAAGATGATATTTTGGATTCTATTGAAGAGCTGCGTCGGTATCGAGATGGATTCTTCCTGACTAATCCGATCGGGTATGAATGAGGGTCTGTGGCTTTCAACCGATGGTACGTTTCGTTCAATTTCGTTCAAACCGCTGCTTTCGACCGGTTTTTTGAGCGATTTTTGTGCAAATCGAGTGATTCTTCCGAAAGTGTAATATTAATTTTGTCGCACATTGGGACGCTGCAATCTGATCAGAATCAGCAATCAGTATGGCTTTAGAGTTCAAGCTGACGAAATACGAAACTGAAATGCTTGAGGGTAAGCATGGCTACCCTCGCCAATGGGCAATTCAGCAGCTGCTGCAGGTTGGGCGGTTCTTTGGGGCAACAGACTTCGTCCCGGTTTCCCAGGCTCACATTATGTGTGACACCGAGTCTTTAGGTCCTGCCGGAATTGAACATCTGGAGCACCTGGCAAGTCACGACAAGTCTGAGCGAACAGTTTCAATTCCCGCGGTGACCGATCCCAGAGGGATGGACTTTGGCGTATACAAGCGCTTTAAGCAATCAGAAGAGTTTGCAATGCGTGAGCGGCGGGCGACCAAGGCGCTGGAGGCATTGGGTATCCTGATGACAGATACCTGTATTAACTATCAGACTGTTTCACCGCCTGTTTTCGGGGAGCATGTTGCGTTTGGTGATACGGGTTCAGTGATCTATGCGAACAGTGTTTTTGGCGCGCGCAGCAATTTTGAAGGCGGACCTGCGGGGCTGTCAGCTGCACTGACCGGTCGTGTGCCTCGCTATGGCTACCATCTTGAATCGGAAAGAAGTGCGACTCACTGGTTTGAAGTTCAGTTGCGGCCAAAGACCCTGTCAGATTGGGGTGCACTTGGCGCGGTAATTGGCAAGAAGACCGGCAATTACTGGTGTACGCCGTTGCTTGAGGGAGATTTCGGTGGTGTCACGTCTGACGAGCTCAAGCACTTCGGCGCGGCGCTTGCCAGTTTTGGATCGGTTCCGCTTTATCACATGGTTGGGGTAACCCCAGAAGCATTGGATCACGGTCAGTCTACAGGACATTTAATATTTGAAGATTCGCCCAAGATCGGTCCAGCAGACTTGCGTGAGATTTATTTCGGTTCAAAATCCTCTGTTAATGTGGATGTTGTGGTATTTGCTGCACCGCAACTTTCGCTGTTTGAGATCCAGGATGTCGCACGGATTCTTAATGGGCGGAAAATAGATGAGAAAACAGATCTACTGATTGCGACTTCACCCGAAATCAAAGCTGCGTGTGACCGGTTTGAAATTACGGCGCAGATTGAACAAAGCGGTGCAGTATTGCTAAGTGGCGTCTGTTTTTACCAGATGTATGCGAGGGAGTTGGCTGAGGCGAACAACTGGAAAACTTTGGCGACGAACTCGGCCAAGCTGATGAACATTATCTCGGGTTATGGATATGAGCCGATGCTTGCAACGACGGAGCAATGCGTTGAAGCGGCGATTTCAGGGAAGCTTTGATGGGTGATAAAGTTTTCAAATGCAGTCCCGGAATTGGAGCCAGGGTTACTGGAACAGCGCTGGTTGCCAGTGACAATTTCAGTGCTCGCTATGATCTAGATCGCATTCGCGGTGTGTTTTCGAGACCCGCGCATGCACTCTTCGGAGAGAGTTACGTCGGCAAGATACTGGTGCTGAATACCGCAAAGGGCGGGGTAGCGAGTTCCTGGATGCTGCTTGACATGGTCGCCCGGGAGATGGCGCCAGCGGCGCTTGTCCTCAATTCTACGAATCCAATACTTGTTCAGGGTGCTGCGTTTGCGAATTTAACCCTGGTTCACGGATTTGAGGTGGACATCACTAAGCAGATTCAAAGCGGGGGCTGTGTGACTGTAGACCCGGTTGAAGGGATTGTCATTTGGGAGTAAAGTAAGGTCTCTTCAGCCAATGTCATAAATTCGACCTATACGCTATCCCGACGTCTTTCCAATTCTCAAATTCAGTCCGTTAGTCTGAGGACAAAGCCGCGGTTTGACAAATGCCGCGTCAACAAACCCATCGGTAGCAATCTTAAGAATGATTGGCTCTAAATTTGTTTACTCAGAATTCATTCAAGTGATATGATCCGATAAAAATTTCGATTGCGAATTAGTTCAGTATTGGATTACACCCGTCTTCATACGCGATGGTTGGATTGCTCGCTTTCGGTAGTCTCAAGCAAATTAGATGACAGAAAGTACTCAGAATTACTATCTATTGCCTCACAAAACTCCGTATTGGAGTTCTCCTGAGGAAGAGGCTGTCCTCTATTTGGGAGATGCTCTAGAAATATTGAATAGCGTTCCAGAAAATTCTGTTGACTGTATATGGACTGATCCTCCCTACAATTTATCAAATGATGGAATCACCTGTGTTGGCGGCAAAATGGTTCCTGTCAATAAAGGTGATTGGGATAAAAGCAGGGGGGTTTTGGGTGACTTCGAGTTCAATATCGCTTGGACTAAAGAGTGTTTTCGAATACTGCGACCCACCGGTTCAATTTGGATCACAGGTACACTACACGTTCACTCAAGTATTGGCATGGCATTGCAAATAAATGGTTTTCGATTACTGAACGATATCATTTGGGAGAAGACAAATCCTCCTCCAAATCTAGGCAGAAGAACATTCACCCATTCAACTGAACTCATCTTTTGGGCTAGCAAATCTCAGAAAAAAGACAGAACAAAGTACAAATTCAATTACGAAAAAATGAAGAAATTGAACGGTGGGAAACAAATGAAAACTGTTTGGAAGATGAGCGGTCCTAAACACAGTGAAAAAAGCTTCGGCAAACATCCAACTCAGAAACCCGTGGAACTGATTGAGCGGTGTTTGCTTGCAAGCACAGATAAAGGCGACCTTGTAATGGACCCATTCGCTGGATCTTCAAGCACTGGCGTTGCGGCGTTGACATTGGGACGAAAATATTTGGGATGTGACAACAACAAATCCTTTATTGAATTATCACTAAATAGATTAAATCAAACAGTTACGGTACACCCCCCCCGACAAATCGTCATTATCGGCGGAGTCACGTGGACTTTGTACTCCTACTCGCGGCGAAGAAGTCTAGCCAATGGAGAGAGACCACGCAATCGAAAGACTCGAAAGTTTGGTTGGCAAAGACTTGCGTACAGTCGCCACAGAGTTGGGTATTACTGTTTATACAAACAATAAACTTAACAAGGGATGGGCTGGGCAGACTGTCGAGCGGTACCTCGGTCTACCACTAAACTCAGCACGAAGTCCCAACTTAGGCAGCTGGGAGTTAAAGGTAATTCCTTTGAAGAAAGACAAGGATGGTCGATTCGTCGTAAAGGAAACGATGGCAATTACGATGTTGGATCCGGTAGAAGTCAAAGCAAAGGAATTCAGCGACAGTCACTTGTTTACCAAGCTTCGAAAGTTAATTACGGTTTCTCGAGAGCATTCGGACAAGGATGAATCATCATTAGTACTGGGATGCCATGCATTTGAATTAGAAAACACGGAACTATTTGATGATGTTTCGTCTGATTACGAACTAATTCGTAACCACCTGAAAAAAGGTGAACAACTAAGTGGCTACATGGGTAATTACGTACAACCACGTACAAAGGGTCCTGGCCACGGCAGCACTAGCCGAGCATTCTATGCAAGAAAAAAATTGGTTGAGTACATTATTGGACAGCAAGAGCCGCCAAGAAAAGTACTCAATCTATCAGCATATTTTCCAAATTTCGAAAGCGTTGCAGAGCAACTGACTATTCCGATTGGAGTCGGCAGAGACGTTCCAACTCGCACAACTAGTAAATTCGCCGACTGTACAAAGCATGCGGGTAAAGACAATCTTTCAAACCGCGTGAGTTTGGATGAATTGATGATCAAGTTGCCTGCAAATCAGTCAGGTAAAGGCAGGCATAAATGTTCATACTGCGCATTCGAGGCAGGGTTTCGCGCAGGTGTTGCTTCCGTATCCGGTGATCGTAAGGATCTTTGATGGATGCCAACCAGAAGACGAGCCGCTCGAGCTCAAACATTTTCCGCTGAAGGACTGTTCCAAAATTGCTATTGATCTGTATTGGACGAAATACATTTCTTGAAATATTCATTAGTTTCCTGATCAACACAATAGATATAGCAACCCTTTTGTCCTCGAGTCATTAACGTACGATAGGTATTCTTTATGATGCCATCTCCTTTTGACTTAGCCAATGTTGGATTTTCTTTCAACATCTTCTTGTAGCCCCTAATCGATCGATCATGTTTTGATCGCTTGCGAGCATCCGTAATTACCTCGTGGTTTCTGACGACAAAATCCGGTCCGACAATTACGCCGACATAGTCCAATTCGAGTCCCTGGCAGGTATGTATACAACCGATTTCGGAAATTGAATCCGGTTTAATGATCCAATGGGACCCGTCGCTGGCGAGATTCCAGCGCATTTCGAATTGATGCCCTGGGATTGACACATCCATTAGAGTGGGATCTTTTTTGCTAACCCAATCCCAGCAATATCCTGCGACCATTCGAGCCTGTAAATTATTGTGATGATGTTTCAAAATGTAATTTCTCAGTTCGACAGGTGAATCGAACACTCGGAAATCATAGTCAATCCCATCTAACGTTGGATTTGCTGTTTCTCGAATTTGTAGTACGTTATTGATCCAGGCAAGGTATCCGTCGGAGCCGTTACAGCGAAACTGTGAGTCAAGTTTCATTTCTGTTACTGTGGCATTCAGGTTCTGCGACTGCGTCTTGATTTCGTCTCCGTCTCCGATATCGTTCAAAATCACACGTTGGTCTTCGTCGAGGAAGAATACTGAAAAATTCGCTGCACGAATGATTTCCATCACCTGATTTTCACCCAAGTGACCGAATACTCCGGATTTTCTGCTTAGCCGGTGAGCTTCATCTACGATCAATGCGCCAAGAGATTGGTGCGGCTCATTAATGTAGCTCCCTGCTCCTTTAAACAAATTGGAAATGCGAGTTTTCTTAAAGGATTGTTGCAGTTTTGCCTGAAACACTTCTCTTGGGGCATTGTTGCGTGTCACGTACTGTGCAACCATTTCCCGTTTTGTAAGTTCAACAAGCAGGTTGATTGCAAGCACTGATTTTCCAGTTCCAGGGCCGCCTTCAACGAGTAACACATGTTTGTCTTCGCAGTCGGATTGATTGGCAGTTTCAGCCAGATGCAATGCTGTTTCGTAAATGACTTTTTGATCGTCGATCATGTTGAATTCGGGATTCCCTTCTAGCAAAGAGACGAGATGCTCAATTAAATGTTTCGATGGGCGAAGCTTCCCTCTTTCAATGCGCTGGATAATTTCAGAGTGATCTCCGTGGGCGATTTTCCCATTTAGAAATTTAGTGAGTAGTCCGAAGTCGCGCCTACCAAAAAGGCGAGCCGACTCCAGATCCGATGCATAAAATTCAGAAGTAATTGGATCGGTTTTGGCGCAGTTATGTAGATAACAGCAAGGGATCAAGTCGATATTTGAGTTCTGAACTTCAGTGTTGTAGTCTTCAATAAACGCTTTGTAAGACCAGGCTTGGTATGAAGGATGAACCGTTTCCCTCCAACCGCGTCCAAGAATCGTTTTGACGACAGAAGGCTTTTCAGTGCTGAGCACAGTTTCCCATTGTTTAAGTTCGACAATAACAACGGTGTCTTGCTCCTGCTGGCTACGGCCACTTAGAAGAAAGTCGACACGTCTCGATGTTGACGGAATGACATATTCGATTGCAACCCCGGCGTCTTCAGGAATATCACCCTCCTTTAGTACATTGTTCATGTAGACCAAAGAGTTTTTCCATGCTCGAATTTCGTTGGGACTTGTGCTATGTCCCAATCGTTTCTTGAACTGTTCCTCGATTCTAACTTCAATCAGATTTTTGTTGACGTCAGCGGTAAATTCACCCCGTGTAGCACTATAGATGATCATCCTTTTTCGTCCGTGTAATTATCTTCGTGAGCCTTAATGGCTCTTTCTTTTGAATTCCAATTACATTCTTGGTCAATGTTGATGAAAGATTGAATTGAAACCCCTCATTGATCAATTCTGAGTAAATCTTCACTTGGCAAAACCCACAATATCCACCATTTGGAAAAGTATGCCTTTGTATAATTTTCGCCTATCTTGCGCGATAGCTAATCTCTAGGTTTCGCTTGGAGTTCCGCAAAGATCGCATCCAAATTGAAGTAACTCATTGTAAGTATTTCATGGACACTAGTGCTGTTTTGTGAGCGGCGAAAATGTCCGAGTTATTTGGGCCGTTAGCTCAGTCGGTAGAGCATCTGACTTTTAATCAGGGTGTCGCAGGTTCGATTCCTGCACGGCCCACCAAAT
>JAJDZL010000258.1 GCA_022824665.1 Gammaproteobacteria bacterium
CTCACTGCTTCGGAACGAAGTTCAGTCTTGTTCTCGGCAACAGTAAGTCAGTTGCTGCTCAATTTGTTCTACAAGTCAATTCTATTCCAGTTTTATTCCAAAAAAAAGCCTTCTATCCTGTCTGCGGCAGCGTCGCAGGCCAAAGCGATAAATGGCAGCCTCGGAGAATGTCAATTGAATTTTGGCGAGGTTTTATTTGGCAATACGCCCGACACCTGAAAGTACCTCGCACAACCACTCATCAGGAAAAGCACACCATACCCGCGCATTTAATGGTCGAGATATGCTTATTTTTATCATTTTTATCAACATGATAGTGTTAACTCATTGGGCAAGCAGGTGGTTTGTCCTCACTACGATTTGATTCCCAAATTAAAGTTATAATTGCCTGTGACATCGAAAATCACCGCTCGATTACACCAAATTGCGATCTTGCCGGGCACCGAATTTATCAAACGACCTCCAAACACTTCTGAAAGGCTGAATAATCTTCATCAACGGCAGATATTCCTGAACCTGTCTAATGTCGATGCCAAAATGTGCAGTTCACATTCATCACCCGCAGCTACCGCGACAGCAACCAGAGCACTATTGAAGCCGGTGCTGGCGACTGACTGTATCTGGAATGTATAAACGGCTCCTGCGTTTCCTTTTGCCGGTCGGCATCGTTTTGCTGGCCATCCTTGGTTTTGGCTTGCTCAAGTCTGACCAGCCCGAGGCGACACCAGAGATTCCGCAGGCCCGACAGTGGCTGGTTGATGCACAGACCGTAACCAAGCGCTCGCTGGTTCCCAACACCAAACTATTCGGACGCCTTGTGACTTCATCAAAATCGGTTCTAAGTTCCATACTGGACGCAGATGTTGCCGAAGTCAGCGTACTGCCGGGTCAGTCAGTCTCTGAGGGCGATGGACTTGTTCGCCTCGATTCAAAAGCCATTGAAACCCGGGTCAGACAACTTGAAGCCGATGTGGCAAAAATCGAGGCATCAATTGACCGGGAAGCACAGCGACTGAAGACTGACAGGGAAATACTGGTCCATGAGGAACGTTTACGGGAATTGTCGACCGAATCGCTGCTTCGCTATCAGACGCTCAAAAGCCGAAACGTGATCTCGCAGGCTGAATTCGATGCTTCAGAGCGGGCCGAACAACAGGCGCGGCTCGCGGTGACTGCGCGCCGTGCAGCAATTCGCGAATATGACACCCGCGTTGCTGTATTGAATGCAGATTTGCAACGTGCTCAGGCAACACTTGACAAGGCACTCCTGGACCTTGAAGAAACCGTTATTCTTGCACCTTATGATGGGCGGATTACCGCGGTTCACGTTGCAGTCGGCAGCACGGTCAGAAACGGTTCGCCGCTCATCGATATGTATGATCAAACCGGAATCGAGGTACGCACTCTGATTCCGAACCGCTACATTGATCAGGTACGGGAAACCATCGCGCACAATGGCACTCTGGAAGCGGTCGCTGAACTTGACCGGCGCAAACTCCAACTGAAACTTAACCGGCTCGGCACAACTGTTGACCCGGGACGCGGTGGGATCGACGCATATTTTCACCTGGTCGGCAATTCGGACTACCCGGAACTTGGCCGATCGGTGAGCCTGACTTTGTCGCTGGCACCCATCGATAATGCAATTGCCCTGCCCTATCAGGCTGTATACGGCTCCAATCACGTATTCGAAATCGTATCCGATCGCCTGCAGCGAGTGGAGATTACAAGATTTGGGCAAATGTTTAGCGGCCAGGATACTTATATTGTCGCCACCAGCGACCAATTGGCGGAAGGAGACCTTATCCTTACGACCCAATTGGCCAACGCGAACGATGGATTGATGGTGAAGGTTTCCGATACCGAGTAAGCCAATCCTCCGCGCAAAAAACCTCGCTGCCATGGAACGCAAAAACCTGCTTTTGATATTCGCCTCCCATCCGGTCGCGATGAATATACTCATGGTGGTCTTTCTGGTCGTCGGCGGTTACGTCACCACACGCATCAATATCCAGTTCTTCCCTGACGTCCCGCTCAACTTTACCAGAATACTGGTCGCGTGGCCGGGTGCCGCCGCGGAAGATGTCGAACGATCGGTAACCAACCGTCTGGAGCTGGAATTAAAAAATACTGACAATCTCAAAGACATGACCTCAACGTCCGAGTTTGGAAGATCTTCAATCATGCTGGAATTTGTTGAAGGCACTGACATGGGTGCAGCAACTGACGACGTACGAAACACGGTCGATCGCATCACTCCCGATTTACCGGATGATGCCGAACGTCCAATCGTCACCGAAATTATCGATAACGAAGGAATCGCAAAACTGATTGTGACCGGCAACAACAAAGACCAGTTGCGCATCCTCGCTAACCAGGCCAAGGACGAGCTGCTGGCCCGCGGCATCGGCAAGATCAACATTGTCGGCCTGCCTGACGAAGAGCTGTCGATCCAGGTATCTGGACAAACGCTGCGCGATCTCGGACTGTCGCTTAATCAGATTGGAGAGCGTATCCGCGCGCACTCACGCGACACCTCCATCGGGATTCTGGGACGCAACGATGCCGGTCGAGAACTGCGCATCGTCGACCAGCGACGTTCAGAGATTTCTTTTGAAGATGTACCAGTCATCGCAGACTCTAACGGCCGTTTCCTGGTGCTTTCTGATATCGCAAGTATTCAACAACAGTCCAAGGCTGAACAGGTATCGCTCAGCTACGATGGCAAACCTGCGGTAATCTTGAATCTGCAACGACGATCGGCTACCGACACACTCGAAGGCGCTGAACTGCTCAACGCCTGGCTCGAAGAAACCCGCCCACTTCTGCCTGCCGGTGTGGAATTAAAAGTTTTCGACGACTTATCCATTGCGCTCAGAGACCGTATCCGAGTACTCGTCAACAATGGCATCCTCGGATTGATTCTGGTGCTGATCGTCCTTTACCTGTTTCTCAACGTGCGCGTGGCTTTTTGGGTTGCAGCTGGAATTCCAATTTCGCTGATGGGGGCAATCACGGTACTTTATTTGATTGGCGGTTCTTTGAATATGATTACGCTGTTCGCGTTCATCATGACAATCGGCATCATCGTCGATGATGCAATTGTGGTTGGAGAGGAATCTTTGACCAATTATTTGAATAACCCGTCCCCACTCGACGCCGTGTATAACGCGTCAAATCGTATGTTCCTGCCGATCGCAGCGGCTTCTCTAACAACAATTTTTGCGTTTGTACCGGTGCTTGTCGTTGGCGGAGTAATGGGCGATTTTCTGAGCAATATCGCCATTGTTGTGATCTGTGTTGTCGCGGCCTCAGTGGTCGAGGCATTCCTCATTCTTCCAGGTCACCTGCGAGGTTCGTTCGAAAAAATTCGGGCACGGGGATTCTTAACCAAAGGTGCCTTCGTTGATCGCCACTTCACTCGTTTTCGAGATGTCTGGTACCGAAAAACCCTTGGAGCCGCCATTAAAAATCCCTTCACCACCATTTCCGTTGGTGTCGCCTGCCTGATTCTGACCGCTGGGCTTTTCGCGTCGGGGAAACTCAACTACAATTTTTTTCCCGTCCCGGAGCTTAACACAATTTGGGTAAACGTCACATTTAACGCAGGAACACCCAAGGAAACAGTCGTTGACTATCTCGACACAGCCGAGCAGGCACTCTATGCAACTGAAGCTGAACTCGGCGGTAATCTGATTTCGAGTTCATTCCTGCTGCATGGTGCAATCTCCAATCTTGATGCGGGAGTAGTGAGTAAGCGAGGACAGCATTTGGGCTCGGTCGGTGTTGAGCTGGTTCAATCTGACACCAGAGACGTCCGTACCAGTACATTTGTCAGACACTGGCGCGCCCGCCTGGTTTCCGTACCCGGCCTCGAAAACGTCGTCGTGCGAACTTCGGGAGCCGGTCCACCCGGACGCGACATCGAAGTCCGATTGAGCGGTGCAACTAAATTCGAGACCAAAAACGCCGCACTGGCCCTGGCTGAATACCTCGCCAATACTCCGGGCGTCTATGGCACTACAGACAATACCAATTTTGGCAGACAGCAGCAAATTCTTACGCTTACACCGCTCGGCCACTCATTAGGACTGACCGTCAATGAAATCTCGCGTCAGCTAAGGTCTGCTGTCGAAGGCCTGCAACTGCAGTCTTTCACAACTCAGTACCAGGATATTGACGTCAATCTGACACTGCCTGATGAGGAAAGAAACAGACTCAGCGAACTGGAGAACATCCACATCATCCTGTCCTCCGGAGAATCGATCCCGCTGCTCGACGTCGTCGTTATCAGATCCGCGCGGGGATTCGACTCACTGTCGCATTCAATGGGTAAATTCAATATCGAGGTTTCTGCCAGCGTGGACTCGTCAATTGCGAATCTCGCACAGATTCTTAATCAGCTCGAGACCCAGGTAAAACCGGAATTCACCAGCACTTATGGCGTCGAGTGGACGAGTGGCAGCCGCCAGTCGGATCAGGAAAGAACTGAACAGTCAATGAGAGTCGGCGCGCTCATTGCGCTGCTGTTAATTTATCTGACGCTCGCCTGGATATTCGGCTCGTACAGCTGGCCAATATTCGTGATGCTGGCAATTCCGTTCGGGGTAGTCGGCGCTGCCTGGGGGCATTTCTTTCTCGGTTTGCCAGTTACCATCATTACCATTCTGGGATTGATTGGGCTGTCTGGCATTGTGGTCAACAATGCCATCGTACTGGTTGTGTTCTACCGTGATAATGTCCAAAGTGGCCAAGAACCTGTTCAAGCGATGATTGATGCAGGCTGCAAGCGCCTGCGGCCGGTTGTTCTGGCAAGTCTGACGACGATCGTTGGATTGCTGCCGCTGCTTTTTGAGACCTCAACCCAGGCGCAGTTTTTAATTCCAATGGCGGCAACGCTGATTTTTGGGCTGGGGTTCTCTTCTTTGCTGGTTTTGTTCTTTATCCCCGC
>JAJDZL010000127.1 GCA_022824665.1 Gammaproteobacteria bacterium
GCAGATGACACTGCGGCGAAAGTCACGACATACGTGGAAAACGCCTGGCCGGTACTTGAGCAACTCGGACTCGCGAAGTCCGGCGATCGCAGCCGCGTCAGCTTTCATCATCGTATATCGGATACTGTACGGGGAGCCGAATTTGTTCAGGAAAGCGTACCCGAACGGATTGAAGTCAAGCATGCGCTTTATCGTGAAATTGAACCTGAGCTATCCCCGCACGCCATCGTAGCTTCCTCAGCCTCCGGATTGATGGTGAAAGAGCTGCAACGCGGCTGGAAAAATCCGGGACGCTTTATCTTGGGCCATCCATTCAATCCACCCCATCTGATCCCCCTGGTCGAGTTGCTGGGCAACGATCAAACCGAACAGGGTGTGCTTGACATGGCTGAAACATTCTACCAGCGGGTTGGAAAAGTCACGATTCGGGTAAAAAAAGAAGTGCCAGCTCATGTAGCCAACCGCCTGCAGGCCGCACTTTGGAAAGAAGCGATTCACCTGGTCAAAAATGATGTGGCGTCAGTCGAAGATGTCGATAAAGCAATGTGGGCGGGTCCAGGTCTTCGCTGGGCCGCAATGGGCGCGCATATGCTGTTTCATCTTGGTGCCGGTGCCGGCGGGCTTGGCGAGTTTTGCTCACGTTATGCAGACAGCTTCCATCGCTGGTGGGATACGCTGGGCGATGTACAAATCGACCAGGACACAATCGAAGAGCTGGTCAACGGTATCGATCATGAGGCAGCCGGTCGCAGCCCGCAAGCACTGGCGGCTGAACGGGATGCGTTAATAGTGGGATTTCTGAAAGCACGTCAACAGGTATCCAATGCTGAATAGGCAAAATGGCTATGGGAATCAATTCTGAATTTTTGCACCGAGGTACCTCACAATGGATCTAGTGCTGGAAGGGAAAACCGCGCTCGTCACCGGTGGCGAAGGGGGGATTGGTCGAGCAATCTGCAGCCGATTCGCCCGTGAAGGGGCAAACGTTTTGTCTGCAGACTTAAGCCGCCACAGTGCTCGCCAGGCAGACATTCGTTTCGTGGAATACGACGTCACCTCGGAACAAAGTGCGGCAGCAGTTTTTGCAGCACTGGCAGGCGAATGGGACCGGCTCGATATTCTGGTCAATGCAGCAGGAATCGAAATCGAGAAAACAATTGAAGATACCTCGCTCGAAGAATGGAACCGGATTTTTGCAATTAATGTTACCGGAACGTTCCTGACTTCCAAGTACGCACTGCCCATGCTGCGGCACTCAAGCGGTGCCAGCATCATCAATTTCGGCTCCTATGACGGATTCATCGCTGACCCGAAACTGGCTGCCTATTGCGCGACCAAGGGAGCGGTTCATGCCTTGACGCGTGCGATGGCGTGTGACCACGGACCGGAAGGCATTCGGGTTAACGCCATCTGTCCGGGCTACGTCGATACGCCAATGCTCGCCAGCTTCTTCGGTGAGCACGCGGATTCCGAAGCGCAGAAAAAAGCTGCCCGGGATGTTCACCCGCTGCGCACCTACGGTCAGCCTGAAGATATCGCCAATCTTGTCAACTGGCTGGCGTCTGATGAAGCTCGCTATGCCAGTGGACAGCTGTGGGTGATCGACGGCGGTCTAAGTGCACAGGTACAGCAAATGCGCCTGTAGCGCAAGCCAAACGAATTACAACCCTAATCTCCAACTCTTTCCAGGCGTGAAGCAACCTTGAAAAGTAAAAACGTAATCATTACCTGTGCGGTAACCGGTGGCATTCACACCCCGTCGATGTCTCCCTATCTGCCGATCACCCCGACACAAATCGCCGACGCTGCTATCGGTGCAGCTGAAGCAGGCGCAGCAATTGTTCATCTCCATGCCCGGGACCCTGAAGTGGGTCGTCCGGACTACCGGCCGGAGACATTTATGCAGTTTCTGCCAGTAATCGGTGAACGCAGCGACGTAGTCGTGAACGTATCCACAGGCGGAGGCCTTGGCATGACCATCGATGAGCGTCTTGCAGCAGCTCTGCTGGCCAGCCCGGAGATGGCATCACTCAATATGGGGTCGTTGAACTTCGGAATTTTCCCAATGGCAGAGAAATACACCCAATGGAATTTTGACTGGGAAAAGCCGTTCCTGGAAATGACCAGGGACTTTATCTTTCCCAATACCTTCAAGACGATTGAGTACGGTCTCAATGTACTCGGCGAGGGACACGGTACGCGATTCGAATTTGAATGCTATGACCTTGGACACCTCTATAACTTGGCCTACTTCGTTGACAAGGGTTTGATCAGACCGCCATTTTTTATCCAGCTCATTTTTGGAATCTTGGGCGGTGCCGGTCCCGACCCTGACAATTTGACTCATATGCATTCCATCGCGCAAAAACTGTTTGGCGATGATTTCGAATGGTCTGTATTGGCCGCCGGTCGTTTCCAAATGCCGTTTGCCACCCAGGCAGCAACCATGGGTGGAAATCTACGCGTGGGGCTGGAAGACAGCTTATGGATTGGCAAGGGTGAGCTGGCGCGGTCAAATGCCGAACAGGTCGCAAAAATTCGAACAATTATCGAATCACTCGGCCATACAGTGGCATCGCCCGATGAAGCCCGCACCAGGCTGGCACTTAAGGGCAAAAACAACGTTAAGTTCTAACGCTCAAGGCTGCAACGAAAAACCCGCTCTGCTCACCCGGCAAGTTTGCACACCAAGTGCTCAAACTCACTGCTTGATTGCTTTGGCGGCGTACCTCATCGCTGCTTGAACAATTCACCAGCTACAGAATTTCAGCGACGCCGATTCTTTAGACTCCGCTTCTTCCAAATACTCGTACGACGGTAGTCTCGACTAATTCGTATAGGCAAATAAATGAATTTGCTATATAAATTTGATACAGTAAACTCACAACAAACCGGCGAAATTCGGCGTGCGCACCTCCGATTCAAAGTCACTTTTCTCAAACTACGAGACCAATGAAGTCTACTATGACGAGATGTTTCATCCTGAGGGTGAACCGCGGGCACATTGCCATAAACTCGTTAAAGCCTTAAATCAAATCAGCGCCGAAGACATCAGGAGTATGCAGGAGCGGGCAGAACGCTCCTTTTTGTATGAAGGAATCACCTTCGCAGTCTACGGCGAAGGCCGCTCGCAGGAAAGAATCATTCCGATTGATCTGCTACCCAGAATTGTCTCAGCGGCTGACTGGAACATTCTGGACCAGGGGCTGCGTCAGCGGCTCAAAGCCCTGAATCTGTTCCTCCGAGATATCTACAACGCCAAACAAATTTTGTCTGATGGCGTCATCCCCTATGACCTGGTTCTCGGCTGCCCGCAATATCGGCTCGAAATGCGCGGCGTTGAGTCCACTCACGGTGCCTACGTTTCGATTTGCGGGACTGACATTATCAGAACCAACGACGGTTTCATGGTGCTGGAAGACAATTTGCGCGTTCCCTCGGGCGTATCCTACATGCTCGCAAACCGGCAGGCTGTGAAGTCCAGCATTCGAAACCTGTTCAGACGCCATAAGGTGCGCACAATTGAGCACTACGGCCAGGTTTTAAGGCAAACACTTGCTGAGATGGCACCGGATGACAACTCTGACCCGTGCATTGTGCTGCTCACGCCAGGCGTCTACAACTCAGCCTTTTACGAGCATCTGTTTCTGGCAAGAGAGATGGGCGTCGAACTCGTACAAGGGGAAGACCTGGTTGTACACAATGGCTTTGTATACATGCGCACCACCCACGGGCTGCGTAAAGTTGATGTCATTTATCGCCGGGTGGATGATGACTTTATTGACCCGCTGGCCTTTCGCGCAGACTCTGTTCTCGGTGTTCCAGGTCTGTTTTATGCCTATGTGCTCGGCAATGTTGCGATCGCCAACGCACCCGGTACCGGTGTGGCAGATGACAAGAGCATCTACACCTTCGTACCGGACATGGTGCGATACTATCTTTCTGAAGAGCCGATGCTGAACAATGTTAAGACATACCTTTGTCGAGATCCTGAACAGCTTGAATACACACTGGATAATCTCGATAAACTGGTTGTCAAGCTGGTCGGTGGTTCGGGCGGTTACGGCATGCTGGTTGGACCGCATTCGACTGCAAAAGAACGCAATGAATACGCGGATGAGATGCGCAAAAACCCCGCCAACTACATCGCACAGCCAACCCTGGACCTGTCTTGCTCACCATGCCTGGCCGCGGCAGGTGCAGTTCCTCGACATGTGGATTTGCGAACGTTTGTGTTAAGTGCCCGCCAAACCCGGATCGTGCCCGGTGCATTTTGCCGGGTAGCACTCAAGGAAGGCTCACTGGTCGTTAACTCCAGCCAGGGCGGCGGCGGCAAAGACTTATGGGTGCTGCCCAACTGAACGATATGCTGGCGCGCAGTGCACACGGACTTTTCTGGATGAGCCGCTATCTTGAACGGGCTGAATACACCAGCCGGCTGCTGACTGTCCAATTTGATGCGCTGGAGGATCGAGCAGTTCGGGAAATTGATCGGAACTGGCGCAGAATCTACCTCTCATTGGCCAGATCGCCAGTCGGCGGCGACCTCACAGACAACAGCGATGACGAAGACTTTATGTTGATGGACTCGTTTACGCTGGCAGATGATTTGACATTCGAGCCATCCAATCCGGACTCAATCATGTCCTGCATGTACTATGCGCGCGAAAATGCCCGCCAGGTGCGAAATGTCATCGGCCGGCAGTTATGGACTCGCCTCAACACGGCTTACCTCGATCTGAAAAATTCCGGCATTACGGTCATCTGGGGCAATCACACAAAGAACTTCTATCACGAAACGGAAGATACTGCGCGCACCATGTCCGGTATCCTTGAAAGTACCGCCTACCGCGACCACGGCTGGCATTTTTTCCAGCTGGGCCGCTATGTTGAGAGAACACAGATTATCGCCGCGCTGCTGGACGCTCAAATCCAGGTGTTTCCAACCAACCGTCAGGACCAGGGACCGGACTGGAATTCACTGCTGCTTGCCTGCAACGCCCAGCTGGCCTATCGAAGACGCCACTCTATGCTGCCCACCGACCCCAAAAAGGTGTTGGAGTTTTTAATTTGCAATGCATCCCTTTCCTATTCGATTCGGTATTCACTGGACCGGACTCTCGAGCACCTTCACGAAGTTTCAGCTGACAGAGACGAGCTGCAATTCACCGAGATCAACCAGCAGGTGGAAAACGTTTTGCAAAGTGTTGCTCAAGTCTCACAATCTGGTTTTTCAACTGAGCCTGAAATGCGCGAGTTTTTGGCGAATGTTCTGGCACAAAGCCGCGCAACCAGCGATGCAATCGCAATCGCTTATTTTGACTATGGGCTGGAAAATTGAACACCAATTTGAACACGGTCAGCACTCAGTATTTTGAGATTCAGCACGTCACATCATTTGAATATGCAAAGCCCGTGCAGCGGGCATCAATGCTTCTGCGCCTGCAGCCGCAAAGCGACAACCGGCAGAAAGTATTGCAGTTCAGCTACGATTTTCAGCCGCACGCGCAGCCCCTGGTACATACAGATCCGTTTGGCAACATCTGCCACCTGATCGACTTTTATTTTCCTGCACAGCCGACTGTGGTAATTCAGTCCTGCTCCGAGATTGAAACGTCCCACCTGCCAGTCAATACTTCTGACGCAAATGGTGCAAGGTGGGAAGACTTCAAGACAAATCTCGATTTCATCGCACATTGGGAATTTCTTGCTGCAAGTGACAGAGTCTATGACTGCGCTCAACTGCAGGGGTTTTTGAATGAATACAACATCGTTCGCGCAGATACGCCGCTTGCATCACTGATCGAAGCTGCCGAGTGCCTGTATCAGAACATCCAATATCAGCCCGGCAGCACCGAGGTAAACTCAACCATCGAAGATTGCCTGAAACTGCGAAGTGGTGTGTGTCAGGACTTCACCCATATTTTGCTTGCGATCGGGCGAAATTGGGGCATTCCTGCGCGCTATGTTTCGGGCTACCTGCATTTATTTCCGGACTCCAAACAGGTGATCACGGAAAATGCGAGTCACGCATGGGGGGAGTTTTATATTCCCGAGTTGGGCTGGATCGGAATTGATGCTACAAACGATACGATTGTTGACAGCCGTTATGTACGCGTGTCAAAAGGACGGGACTACAACGATGTCGCGCCCACCAGGGGGGTCATTTTTGGCGGCGGGAATGCCAGTTTACAAGTCAACGTGACGCTGACCAACAGGCAATCTGAGCCGCGCCTCAACGGACCGCCCGGAGAAGCGCAGTAAAGGTTACCCCAGTCCCGAACCGACCGGTCAGCTGCTGCCGTCCAACTGGTGTGATCACGGCCTCAATCAGCTTTATGCTGAACTTCAACGGTGATTTCTGAGTTAGGCGGCAGATAACCTATTCATTTTTTTGAAAAACCTGCCCGTTATTCCGATTTTGAACCTGTCTTTGCACTGGGTACATTTGTACAGCACAAAAAGGCACAATCACAGCGATTTGTCGAATTCGATCAAAGTGCTGCGCGAAGTTTGGCAGGGGCTGGATGAAGCAAAGTTCAGCTTATTCCTGCAAGAGTAGGGATCACCCCGTCAGGACCCCGCAGGAGCCGTCCGATCGCTTGTCGTCAATCGCACGGAGTGGTTTGGTACCAAACTCAATCGAAAAAAGCATGAATATAATGAAAGCCGCTTGCGATTCAACCAGTGTGCAAAAATCCTGATCGCGGCTCAGCGACAATGACAGACACTGGTTTTTTATAACGGAGAGGTGACCGAGCGGCTTAAGGTGCACGCCTGGAAAGCGTGTGTGCGTGAATAGCGTACCGAGGGTTCAAATCCCTCCCTCTCCGCCAATTCTGACTCACTCAATAAGTCCCGGTTGTGCGCCTCCTTCGCACAGCTCAAAATCCGCTCTGAATCAGTTTGCCATTCAGGCTGAAGCACCCGGGCGATTCAACCTGATTGACCAAACCTTCAGGTTCTGAGTCGATGATTTTGGGGGTCATAAGGCGGCTCAGCAAGCACTGTCGCAGTCCTTTTTACGCCCTGAAGCGGAATTTCGAATGTCGCGCCCGGTGTACTGAACTTCGGCTCAACATAGACATACGCCAGGCTTAAACCGGTGCGGTGGCCAAACCCACCGCTGCAGACAATCCCCATCGGCCGCTCACCATCAAGCGCCGGCTCATTGCCCAAACAGTCTGTGTCACCGACCGCGACCGAAACCAGCACGAGTTTCGTATCAATTTCAGATTGCTTGCGTTCCAGCACCTTGTCGCGTCCTGTAAATTCGCTATCGTAGTCGACAAAGCGCTCTATATCGGCTTCAACCGGCGTAATTTCTGTCGTCAGTTCGCTACCCCAACCCTTGTATCCTTTCTCGAGGCGCATGCAATTGACCGCATAGGAGCCAAACCAGCCAACTCCAAGTTCCGCACCGGCGTCTTCCAGTGCAGCGCACAAATCAGCCATTGAATCCATCGGGTGATAGAGTTCCCAGCCTAGCTCGCCGACGTAAGATACCCGAAGTGCTGTTACCGGAACTCCTGCAACCTGAATTTCCTTGCCGGTCAGCCAGCGAAATGTTTCATTGCCGAGATCAGCCGGTGTCAGTTTAGATAACAGATCACGCGACTTCGGTCCCGCGACTGCCAGCATGCCAGTCTGATCGGTAACGTCTTCCACCTGAACGTCCTCGCCTGACCGGATATGCTGACAAAGCCAATCTAAATCATGCTGTTGAGCGACAATTGCACTGGTGAGAAAAAATCGATCATCCGCCAGCCGGGTAATCGCCATTTCACTCTCGATTCCGCCAAGCTCCGTCAGCATATGCGTAAGAATGATGCCACCTTGCCGGCGAGCAACGCGATTGGCCCCTAGCCGGTTGAGAAAGCTCTGTGCATCAGTTCCGGTTACGACGTATTTGGCAAACGCAGTCAGATCCGCCAGGCCAACCCGGTTTGCAACACAATCACACTCCGCGGCAACGTGCTCAAACGCATTGGTGCGTCGAAAACCGTACGCTTCCTCCACCCCTTGTGGAGCAAACCACTTGGGTCGCTCCCAACCATATATTTCGGCAAATTGAGCACCTTTTGACTTTAAATGATCATAGATCGGGGTCGTCTTGATGGGCCTTCCTACCTCTCGAAACTCGCCTGGATAATGCACCTGGTACATTTCCTGGTACTCATCAATCGATTTATCAATCACAAACCGATGTGGCAGATTCGCATACTCCCCGTAGCGCCGCGGGTCCATTTCGCGCACATTAATTTCAGTCTGACCGTGCACCATCCACTGGGCCAGGTACTTACCGGCACCGGGGCCCTGTGTAATGCCGATTGAAGCGCCGCAGCACAACCAGTAATTTTCCAGCCCGCCAGCAGGACCCATCAGATAGCCGCCGTCGGGCGTATGCGTGATCGGTCCGTTGACCACTCGCTTAAGACCGGCATTTGCGAACAGCGGAACGCGTTCCGATGCCAGCAGCAAACTGGTTTCGAGACGTTCCAGTGCTTCTGGAAGCAGCTCCATATCAAAGTCCCAGTTGATGCCCTCCACACCCCAGGCAACCGCATTCGACGTCTCATAAGGACCCACCAGAATGCCCTGCTGCTCCTGCCTGATATAGCAGGACGCGACGGGGTCGCGCAACACTGGCGGCTCTTTGTCAAGCGCTTCAATTTCTGGCAAATTCTCCGTCACCAGGTAATGATGTTCCATGTTCACAATCGGCAGCCTGAATCCGGTCATCTGAGCAACCTGATCGGCAAAGCTGCCGGCTGCATTGACGACATGCTCACAGGTGATCGATCCTTGCTCAGTATCAACTCGCCATTCGCCGCCGGACGTCCGCTCGATACCGACGACCCGATTTCTCCTGATGATTTCCACACCCTGCATACGCGCACCGGCAGCCATCGAATTGGTGCTGCTGGCAGGGTCGGTGTGCCCGTCATGTGGAGTATAGAAACCGAGTTTTACGTCATCAACCTTAATCAGTGGATGAATTTCCCGCATCTCGGCATGGCCGACCAGGTGACTTTCAACACCGATATAGTCGAGAATGCCTTTGACATATCGGAACCAGTCCACCTCACCATCGGTAACGGCCAGGCGCAATGCACCACAGCCATGCCAGCCGGTTGCCTGTCCGGTTTCCTGCTCAAGTCGATCGTAAAGTTCAACACCGTAAGCATGAACCTTGGCCATATTCAAAGAGCCAATAAAATTCGGAATCAGTCCCGCTGCATGCCAGGTTGAACCCGAGGTCAATTCACCTTTGTCAATCAGCACCACATCATTCCAACCTTCCTTGGGCAGGTGATAGGCAAGACCGACACCCATTGCACCACCACCGACAATTACGACTTGCGCATGCGTTTTCACTTTTTGACCTCTGTCATACTATGTTTTGAAAATTGATCATGTCATCTTGCACGTCGCTCCGGGTCGCCAATCCGGACGGCATGGCAATTGAGTGGCGGTACTGAGCGATCGATTGCTGAGAGAAGTCTGACTGTGGGGGTGTTTCCAACTCGAAATGACCGTAGCTGTCCCTGCCCCTGACCAACATTGCCGTATCGTGCCCGCCATTTTTTTGCTGTACAACTTCTGTAGCAATATAGTTGATGGAAACGCCGATCCTCGGACGCTCCGAGCGGTTTGGCGCCGAACCATGTAGTGCGAGACTGTGATGCATGGAAAATTGACCGGGCCGAAGTTCGACCGTTAAGCGGGCGTGTTCATCGTCCTCGGTAAGTGCGCTCATCTGCGAGCTCATCAGCATATTGTCTTTGTCACCGGAATCTTCGTGTTGCCGTGCACCGTGCAGGTGACTGCCCTTAACCACCTGCATCGCGCCGTTATCTGCACAGGCATCGGTCAATCCCAACCATACCGTCACAACACCGTCGGCAGGGTGCAAGCCCCAGTAGGTCAGGTCCTGATGCCAGCCGACATGAAAGGCGTGATTGGGTTTCTTGGCAAAAAAGGTCGCACCCCAAAGCAGGATGTCCGGGCCGAGTATGCATTCCACCGCATCCAGAATTCGACTGTTACTTGCAACTTCATATGCCCACCTTGATACCAGGTGCACTTTCAGGAGCTGCTTCGAATTGGTCCAGTTTGACATCCTTTCGCGAAGCTCGTAATAACGCGCCGCCAAAGACTCAGCCTCATGCTCGTCCATGGCAGTTAGCGGATATATCACCCCGTCCTTCCAGTAGGTGTCGATCGCATCCGGGCTAAGATGTGCCTCGGCTGATGTGGTCAACTGTGCCATCGTCATCAGGCCTTGTTAGTTCGAGGGGATCAGTTTCGATAAGTCGTATCGATTTCGTCGAGCATTCGGATCAGCGCTGGCCATTCATGCGTGCCTGCCGGCGCGGTCTTCCGATACTGCTGGGCAGCTTTTGCCATGACCTCCTCGTTCGGCAGATGAACGGGCTGCCCCATTGACATAATATCGAGCTGCGCCTGACAGGACAATTCAAGGTAATGCATTTGAACATAGGCCTCGGCTACAGTCGCACCGGTCGTCAAAAGACCATGATTGCGCATAATCATGACAGGCTTGTCACCAAGACTTGCAGCCAGTCGCTTTCGTTCATCGAGGTCGACTGACAAACCCTCATATTCGTGATACGCCACTTTACCATAGAATTGAAATGCGTCCTGAACCATCGGTACGAACCCTTCGGTCAGTGCGGATACTGCCAGCCCGGCCCGCGGGTGCGAGTGCATGATGCAGTTAACGTCTTCGCGGGCGTTGTAAATCGCGCTATGAATAACAAAACCGGTGAAGTTCATCTCACTGGTATCGAGAATCTCACCATCAGCAGATCGGGGCGGGACAACCACCTTACAATCTTCATCAAGCGTAACCAGATTCGAAGCGGTTACCTCATCAAACCGAAGTCCGAACATATTAATCAGAAACCGATTTGATTGACCCGGTACGCGGGCACTGATGTGATTCCAGACAATGTCACTGAACCCGTTCAGGTCCGCCAGGTGATGACACGCAGCAAGGTCGAGTCGTGTTTGATACTCCTCATCACTAAACGCCGGCCAATCGCCGCGCAGTACGTTGTCTGATTGATTCTGACTGTTCATGGCACGCTCCTTAAAATTTTGCATAGGACAGACAATATTGAAGTGATTTTATTTGAATCGAGCGCGGGTGTCGAGCATAAGATGGGGTTTTCAGGTGCAAACAGGGGCATGGTAAAAGCCCGGCAATCTTGCGTTTGACACAAACTGCGGCAACGCACGCATTGGCGGCGCTTTAGTCACAATTTGTTCGTCTCGATATTGCAATAGAATAGCCGATAGATTAACGCGTAAAATCCCGCGCTATGCTGATGTAAGTCCCGAAAATCTCCATGTTGAATATTACTGACAGCATCTTGCTGCTGCTGGAAAATGAGGATGGTGTTTTCCTCCCGACCCAAAGTGATACCGTCAAAAGCGTATTGGTTGGTGCCGTATTGATTGACCTGTCACTTGCCGGGCGTATCGATACCGACCTTGAATCCCTGATTGTGTTGAGTGAAACCTCAACTGACAATGCATTGATGGATGAAGTTCTGAAGCGGCTCGCGCGACATTCGAAAACCGCAGACACCCAGCATTGGATCGAAGCCTTGGCCTCGGATCAGACACTGTCAATTCCCGAATTGGCGCTGGCCAACCTTGAACAGAACCAAATAATCGAACGCAAAGAGCGGAAGTTGCTGTGGTTTTTGCGATCTCGAATCTATCCAACGGTTGATTTTGACTCAAAAGAAAATGTCAAACTGCGCATGCGGGAAGTTGTACTGTCGAACGATGTACCGGACCCGACCGAGGCCGCGACCGCCTGTCTGGTCGAAGCTTGCGGCCTTTTTCCCGAGATTTTCAGTGAATCAGAGCTCAGACAGTGTCGGTCGCGGATGCAGCACTTGCGCCCGCTCGATCTCATCGGGCGAGCAGTCATCAGCAGAATCGCAAAAATCGAGCGTCAGCAAATCCTGGCCGCACGTGCAAAAACCGCACGTTTGCAAAAACTAGTGCTCCTTTTGTCCGTCGTCGGCGCCCTGGCTGCCGCGGTAACCCTGCTGTCACCCAGAATACCGATACCGGATCAATTTGGCCCCACACTGCTGGAACTGCTATGGAATGACTCAACCTGGCAGCAGTGGAGCGGCTACATTTTGCTGGGCATCAGCCTGGTCGGACTGATGATCATTGCAGCGCTTAAAAATCGGCTGCTGAATCGATTCTGGAACTATAGCAACTGGCAACTTGCGCATGTCGCGCTGGGATTGCTCTGCATCCTCATTCTGTTCACCCATACGGGGTTCAGACTGGGAGACAATTTAAATGCCCTGCTGATGCTGTTTTACTTGGCGACACTGATTCTGGGCGCACTGACTGGAATCGTAATCAGCGGTGTTACTCAACTAAGGAAAAAGGGTGTCACCCTGACAAGAAGAATGCGCGTCATTCCAATTCGCACCCACATCGCCGCGCTGCTACCCCTGCCAGCGCTGCTGGTCGCCCACATTCTCATCGTCTATTTGTATTGAGCGGACCCCGATATGTCAAAAAGTTGGATGGTTTGGGGGACTTGGCTGCTACTGACTCTGATTGCTATTTTCGTCGTAGTCATGTGGATGACAGTGAGCGGTGACCGTGACCTGCTGCTAATCGGCAAGACAACGGACGCACATCATCAGATCGAGATGGCTTGCGAAACCTGTCATGCAGCCGGCAGTTTCGCGTCGACCAAGGCCGCGACGAAAGCCATCAACAAGAGTTGCCGGAATTGCCACGACGATGAGCTGTCTAAAGCCGACGACAGCCATCCGCGCAAGAAATTCCGCAACCCGCGGATGGCGGCATACTGGGAAAAACTTGATGCTCGCCTTTGTACCTCCTGTCACATTGAACATCGCCCTGAATTGACGCGCGAAAGTGCGGTTACAGTTGCCATGAATTTTTGTATCGCCTGTCATTCCGAAGGCGATCAGGATGTGCGACAGATTCGCCCTAGCCATGCAGGACTCACTTTCGACACCTGCGCGAGCTCGGGGTGCCACAATTTTCATGACAATCGCTCGCTTTATGCAGATTTTCTGGTCAAGCATGCTAACGATGATTGGCTCGCACCCAGTCCCATTCATCAATTGAGCGCCCTTTACCTAGCGCGGGATCAATCCAGCAACCGGCGATTGGCGGATTTCAAAGCGATTGCCCCGGCGAGCTCACTGACTGATTCGACTGTCGTTGACGATTGGGCAGGCTCCGCGCACGCGTCCTCCGACATTAACTGTGGCAACTGCCACGCGCCAGGCATCGCCGATAACCAAGAACGCTTGCAAGTTGAAGCCAATTGGGTCGATGATCCGGACCTCGGAGTCTGTAAAGATTGTCACAAGAATGAAACTCGAACGTTTCGTCAGGGCCGCCACGGTATGCGTCAGCATCCCAAGATCGCCAATCCCAGGGACACAGACCGTCAACTGCAACAGCTGGGGTTAGATCAACTGATGCCAGCGTTTCTCAAAAGCTGGTTTTCCGACCCGGTTCACCCACTGCACATGACCGTGGCCGAAGCGCGGCTGCCGATGCACAAAAATGCAAGCGATCAGGTCCTCAATTGCGGAACATGTCACAACCCCCACGCGGTTGATGTCAGGCATGCGGCCGTTGAGGCATGTCTTGGCTGTCACAGCGATGATCACAGTGTCGCGTATAAGGACAGCCGGCACTATGCTTTGTGGCAGGCTGAATCCTCGGGTGACGCAGCACCTGGCACCGGCGTAAGCTGCGCAACCTGTCACATGGCAAAAGTCAAACGAAGAGGTAAAATTACAGTTAGCCATAATCAGAACGACACACTCAGGCCAAACGAAAAAATGATTCGCCCAGTTTGTCTTGACTGTCATGGACTCAGTTTCGCGCTTGACTCACTTGCTGATGAATCACTGATTCAACGAAATTTTAACGGCAAGCCTTCGGTACATGTACCCAGCATCAGTTGGGCAGTGCAGCGAGAAAAAGAAGATGAAGAGTCGGATCGCTAAGTTCGTTCGTTACGGTAAACTGCGCCGACGCGCATCAGCCTCACGCTGCGGGCGGATTGAATTTGACAGAACGCCAATGAAGCTAAAAAAATGAATTTCCGAATTAAGCTTTTTGGAGTACAGATTAAAAAAATGCAAGAATCAGTTGAGGTGCGATTATGCAGATTCTCATAAACAAATCAGTCGCTTTCGTGGTGACTATGATGACGGTATTTGCGGTGGAAGCGGTTGCGCAAGGTGTCTCGTATCAGCGGGTTGCCGATATGCTTTACCTGGTACTGTCCGCGGACCGTGCAGTTTATACCGAAAAAGTTGTTCAACGCCTTACTCTTGATGAACAGGTCATTATGGTATCGGAACATTTCGAAGACGATGCGGCATTGCCGCTGCCGTCACAAATGTTCCGCTTCGGTTCCGAATATGTGGCTGATGAGACAGAAGACTTTTCCTATTCCCTCGTTTCATTAGACCCGATCAACAAAAAAAACGGGCCGGGTACCGATCTCGAACGAGAAGGACTTGAATTTGTTGTAGACAATCCTGATGAGGCATTTTACGGAGAAGAAGAGCTTGGCGGTCAACTCTACTTTGCCGCGGTCTATGCAGATATCGCGGTCGCCGAAGCCTGTGCAAGCTGCCATAACAATCACCAGGATTCACCGCGCGATGATCTTGAAGTCGGCGACGTAATGGGTGGTGTAATCATTCGCATTCCAGTTGAGTGAGCGAGAACTGATCAGATTGACTGTGTTTTGCTCCCGATCGGCTACGAGTCATTTCTCGGTTTTTTTTGGTTGAAGGTAGAAACCATCGAATTTCGCAGTTCTTGTATAGCCTGGAATCAAACCTCACTACAAGACTTTGCCGACCGAAGTACCAGAAGAGGAAAGGTCCGTAAGTTCGCTTGCAGCTCGCACCGCACCGCCATTTGATCCGGCAGCGAAAAAGCAAACTTGATCAGGCTAAACGAGTGATGATTAAGCCTTTGAGACGTATTGAGCCGTTTGTGGTCATAGTTGTGCTCTACTGAAAAACACCTCAGGACTCTGGGAAGTAATCAAACACCGGTTCCTGAAGAATAAACCATGTGTGGTGAAACAATGGCAGAACGTGTGATTGATCCATCGTGAAAGTCAGACTACTCGAGCTGTCAAACAGCTTGTGGCGGTTCCACCGGCAGTGAACGCAGGTAGTCTCCAAGAGAAGAAATCGGAATCCGGTACTGATCCAGCATGCCCCGAACAGGAGACAGCAATCCAGCATGCAACGCATTGGTCAGAAACTCATCAATCGTTTCATCTTTCCTCTTTCGTGCAGCTTCCGTCAGTAAATCAATCTCATCGTAAGACAGTGTATTCACCCACTGACCTTCCTTTTCGCCTGCAGCCAAGGCTAATCGCTTGTATACCCAAGCCCGGGCAGTTCCGGCTTCAACCCGTTCGAGGTAGTAGTCGTTTTTCTGTTCGATTCCCTTTTCCAATGCCTCCTCAAGCAAATGCCT
>JAJDZL010000047.1 GCA_022824665.1 Gammaproteobacteria bacterium
ACATCGATTTTGACCCCGCTCATAGCCTGCCCGGGTTTGAGTTTCATGTGCCGGTAAGCGAGCTCAGCGGTTTGCGCCTCACCCTCACTCATGGCTGCCGGGTCCGGCAGCCGCTCGTCGATGCCGACGCTTTGACCCGGGTTGACGCCCCAGGTGACGTGCGGCGCAATCTCGTGAGCGTCAATCCGTATTTCATCGTCATAGCACGCATCCGGCTCTGACCTGATACTCATCCAGTGCCGGACTGCGCGTTCCCAGGCCTCGCCTTTTGGTGCGTAGCGGCGTCCCTCAAGGTAGTTCAGGGTTTCCTGATCAGGGTTGATATAGCCGATTCGCGCGCCACCTTCAATCGACATATTGCAAACTGTCATGCGCTCTTCCATTGTCATCGCTTGAATGGTTGGCCCGCAATATTCGTAGGCGTAGCCAATGCCGCCCTTGACACCCAGTTTGCGGATGATGTGCAGTATCACATCCTTGGCAAATACGCCCGCCTGAAGCTCACCTGTCAGCTCGACTTTTCGCACCTTAAGCGGGTCCATGCTTAAACACTGGGTCGCAAGCACATCGCCGACCTGAGTGGTGCCAATGCCAAACGCAAGCGTGCCAAATGCACCATGCGTGGACGTGTGAGAATCTCCGCAGGCAACTGTCATGCCGGGATGCACCATGCCCAGCTCAGGGCCGATGACATGCACGATGCCCTGTTCGGCGGAACCCTCACCGAAGAACCGGATGTTGAACTCAGCAGTATTGTCATGCAGTGCCTGGGCCATCGCCTCAGCCTGCGTGTCGCGATAGGGCCGCAGCTGATCGGTGGTGGGAATGATGTGATCAACCGTGGCAATGGTCCGCTCGGGATAGAGCACGCCGAGCCCGCGCTCGCGCAGCATGTCACAGGCCTGTGGACTGGTCACCTCATGAATCAGATGTAGCCCGATAAACAGCTGATGCTGTCCGGTCTCGAGCTGACAGACTGTGTGTTGATCCCAAATTTTGTTGTATAGTGTGCCGACAGCCATGCTCGCTCCTTCGCCTTGCCTGGTGGGTTGCCGCAATTGTTTCGAGCTCAGCCGCGGCTCAAAATCAATGCTTTAAACGTCATTTTATCCGACCCGTGTGGCATTGTACCCAAGCCTGGTCGGTCGTATGGCAATTTTTCCATCCCCGGCTGATTCCGGAATGTGCTTTATGTGAGTAATAATTTTTGTATACAATAAACCTGGTCATATATATAAATCAAAAAAAGATCATATTAACAGTATGTTGTAAATGAATGACACTGATTAACGCATGAATAAACACTCATGAAAATAGGAAAATATATCTCTTGAAATCATTGTAAATAGCATTATTCTATTGTCAAGTCAATTGACGAGTCATGAGCGATTCAGTAAATCGAAATCAACTCGGCAGAGACGGTTTTCTACCGGAACACAATTGGAGGTAATTAAATTATGTTTCGAACAATTCATAACAGGGTAGGACTTGCTTTTGTTGGCGCGGTTCTCATACTTGTACTTGTTGTGAACTAAAGCTGAATAAGCGTGCCAAGAACTTTTATTGATTTATTTATTGACTTAATTATTTTTGTAAGGAACCAAAAATGACAACGCTGAATAGCAAAACAATTGATATCCGTCCATATCGACGGGCCAGGAAATACATTTCAATCGGCAATGCGATTGGTAAGTTGGTGCTGAAATTGAAACAGGTGAACATGCAACGCCAGGCGATTCGCCAACTGCAGACTTTGACCGATGCACAATTGGAAGACATTGGTGTCCCAAGACATAACATTCGCCAGGCGGTTACGGGCAAAAAGACCGAAAAGCCAGCTGTCGAGTTAGTCAGACGCAATCAGCGGAATGTCCGTTCGATTAGCAAAGACCTCGGGTACGAAGCCTCTCCAAGAAGGAAAGTTGCCTGAAGAAAGATTTGATCTAGTAGCTTCATCCTCCTACGACTTGGCCACCAGCAATGGTGGCCAATTTTTTTTGTACGCCGGGCATGGCGCTATTCCGGTACACATGGTGGTGGCCGGATGACTTGGCGGTGTAAGTCCGCTATCGGCCCTGCATGGGGGAACGATTAGCCGAACGGCAAGGGTGTCCGTTGCGAAACGGAATCTGAAGGAAGCCGAAGGCAAATCACTGGCCTGACGAACAGGAATCGCATACGAGGCGGTCGCGGTGGGTAAGAGGAAAGCAGTAATGCTTTTCCCTACCGCGACCGACTGAAGCTTAAGGTCAATCAGACCAAAAGTGCGGTTGCGCGGCCATCGAAGCGGCAGTTTGTGGGCTATACCATAGCAGGCGGTGTGCGCACCACCTTGCGAATCTCATTCAAAAGCCGCATGCGCTTCAAAGCCAAGGTGTGTGAAACTGTGCGCGGTGCGCGCGGGCGAAATCTCACCTACACAATAGGAAAACTCAATCAGTTGCTGCGTGGCTGGGCGGCTTATTTCAAGCTGGCTGAAGCGAAAACGCTGTTGATAGAGTTGGATCAGTGGATACGGCACAAACTTCGCTGTATCGTTTGGCGGCAATGGAACCGCGTATACACGCGCGCACGCAATTTATATGCGCTTGGGTTTGGATGAGGCTCGTGCTTGGCGAGCTGCTACTAACGGGCGCGGCCCGTGGTGGAATCGTAGTGCCTCGCACATGAATCGGGCTTTCCCGATTGCATATTTTGGTCAACTTGGTCTGGTATCGCTGTTCGATACTGTTGTGCGGTTGCGGTGCTCGTCATGAACCGCCGTATATGGAACCGTACGTACGGTGGGAGTAATCCCGCCTCCTACCCGATTCGTTCAGTGTGTTGTACAAGACTGTCAAAATGTTCGAATTGTCGACCGACGTCAATTCAGTGAAGCCGGGGCGCTGCTCAAACCGATTGGTGTTTTCTGGAAAGATTTCGGTCAGATAAGGGCTATACGACTGGAGAAGTGCAGAAAAGACTAAAATAAGAACTACCTGTTATTATTGGGAAAAATATTATTTTGCCCATAATTGCAGGTTGCGTTTAAATAAGATTACGCCCAAAATGGCAAGTATCGAGCATATTTTCGGGAATATCCGTTACGATCATCAGGCTTTATCAAACCCTCTTCGGCAGTTGTCGAGATGACCTGAGAAACGGTTGCACTTTTTCTTTCCGATAATCCAAAACGCGTGCGTAACGACTGGTTGGTCATATGCTCTGACATGACCCACTTCAATGCACAGTGTTGATAGCACGCTCTAACCCGTTCACTTGAAGACATTTGACTGAATTCCCTGGGGCCTGAAATTGAGACTATTGTGCTCTTGTGCCTCGTACGAAATTCTGGGGCTGGCAATTCAAATGCCTCCACTTCGTATATCACCTTGTCGATTCCGCTGCCTTTCTCCTCACATATTCCCATCATTCGCATAACTCTCGCCATATTTTCGTTTCGGGAATTGTTGTTATCAATAAAACGTTCTATAGGGACAACAGGTTCTCCTGGATTTGAAATTTCCACCCGGTCTGAATAGATCTCGACCATCATTGATGAACCGCCAATTGTGAAATCCTGATGGACCAGTGCATTTGCTACTAATTCTCGAATCGCGACTTCGGGGACTAACTTAACTTCTTTTCGAATTGCTTCCTCAATAATCTCATTCTGGGGCAGATGCGACATGACAAAATCAATCAGGCCGCGAAAGCCTACCGCGTAGCCCTTGACTTCGGTTTGATCAAGTCGCGTATTGAGTTTTGATTTTCCTAGATACACTACCACTCTTGCAGCCTTGCGAGCCAGGTCAGGAAAATTTTCCAGCCGTTTAGCCAGCAGCAATGCCCCCATTCGACGGATTGAGTACCTTGAGTTCTGATGATGGTCGATTAGTTGATCATTAATCAGCCTGTCAATTACGCCCGTCTGTTGTGTAGGATAAGGCAGCTTGAGCAAATCAAAGTACGTCTGCGTATCCAGAAGTTCCACGACCTCTTGGCTGCTAAGCTCAGTCTTCGACGGCAAATCCAGCCAATCAGGTGCATCTTCCGAAAAAATTCTACGCAGTTGGTCTTCGCTCATCGAAGTTAGTGCCTGCCCGACGCGCATCAGATAAACGCCGTCTAGATGATAGGCAGTTCCTTGGGAGCGAGGTGGAATATGGAAGACTAACACACGGCCATCTGGATGTTCAACCTCTTCAATATCGACTCGAAACCCAACTTTCTGAAAAATCTTCTCTTCCATTGCTGCGGGGTTTTGAAACGAACTCGTTCCAACAACTGGCCTTGGCGGTTTATCAGCGATTCCCAGTATAAGTTTGCCACCGCGTTCATTTGCAATCGCCACACAGTATTCGAACAGTTTCTTGTTATTGAACTGCGTCTTGGCTTCTTTGAATTCCAGAGTTCTATTCTGGGAACTAATCTGTCGCCATAGATCTATGGTTTTTGGTGTTGTTGCCATAGGATTTAAGGTTCAGTCTATGGAAGTTCCCTTCGAGTCAACTTTGATTTTAATTTATTCCACAAATTTGCTGATCAACTTGTAGTCACCCGAATCCGAATTTAGAAGTGGCGAGCCGGTTCTTGCCTTGATTTTGACAAGACAGCCCGGCCACCGTCGTCCGGATTTTACATTCTCAGAACCAATTCGAAGTGAATCAGCGCTTCTTCAGCGCATTTAATTCCGATCAGCCCGGTTTCAAGTGGTACACAGCCGTGTTCACTGTATCAAGAGGACGAGACTGTCGCTTGATACTCGATGCCTACGCGTTAAGTTTGAACGTTTCGTTCAGGATGCATATGAAGTAAGGTTCGCATGCCTTTTCGAGGCAGCAGGCAACTCTCAAATTTGATTGGTGTTTTCTGGGCAACTATCGGTTAGGTGAAAGCCATTCAACTGAATAAGTGCAGGAAAGGCTAAAATAAGAACTAATTGTTATTATTGGGAAAAATATTTCTTTCCCTGTTTTTGCAGGTTCCGTTTAAATAAGAATTCAAGTTTCGGGGTTCAAATCCAATGAATCAGCCGCCTGAAGGCGCATCCATGCAGTGTTGTAGGTAACGGTCTCAAATTCCCAAAAGTAACGATTTCATGTGAACTAATGAATAGGCTTTTATTTGATGTGCGTCAGCACGCCAAATAAAAGCCTATTCATTTTGTTTCCAGCTATGGGATGATGAATTGTTCGATACTGTTGTGCGATTGCGGTGCTCGTCATGAACCGCCGTATACGGAACCGTACGTACGGTGGGAGTAATCCCGCCTCCTACCCGATATCTCGCTTTTATCCTTGCCACTTTGCGCACTTGCCGAACAGTGCACATTCCGCAATTGTAAGGGCCACCAGGAATTGGCGATTGTGCTATATTGCACCAATTGAAATTACACTACTCGGCTGATGTTGCCCGGCACGGGCGAAATAAGAAAAAACGATTGATAGGAGTCTAGAGCAATGCTGCGGACAGGAAAGCAATATCGGGAATCCTTGCGCGACGGGCGCGTTGTGTGGATGGAAGGGCAGCGCGTAAATGATGTGACGACACATCCGGCTTTCAAACCGCTGGTGGAGATTCGCGCAAAGATGTTTGACATGACGCAAAGCGAGGAACACCGGGAGCTTTTGAGTTATACGGAAAACGGCGAGCAGTTTGCCGAGCTTTTGAAAATGCCTTTTACCCGCGAGGACTGGTACAAGCGTCGCCAAGGTGTTGACACGGTATTGAACGAAATTGGCGGTGTCGTTACGCGTGTCGGTGATGAAACGGTCGGTGAGATGTGGTCGCTTTATGACGGGAGTGATGTGCTGTCTGAAATAGACCCGCAGTTTGCCGAGAACATCAAAAACCATATCGAGCGCGTGATTAATCGGGATGTCTTCCATGTTTCGGCCAACACCGATCCCAAGGGTGACCGCTCCAAGCGCCCGCAGGACCAGGACCCGGACATGCTGCTGCACGTGGTCAAGGAAACCGACGCAGGCATCATTGTGCGCGGTGCCAAGTACGAAACCGCGTCGGCCTATGCAGATCAGGCGTTCGTTAAGCCGACCATTGCAAACTGGGGCGATCAGAAACTGTCGGACTATGCACTCGGTGCGATCGTGCCGATGAATGCCGAGGGCCTGATCCACATCTGCCGGACCGGCTTTGCCGGCCATCGCGCCACGGCCGATTATCCGCTCGCCAACGGTTTTGATGAAATAGACACCATGATGATTTTTGACAACGTCCTGATCCCTTGGGAAGATGTGCTGTTTTTTCGCCACACGCGGGCCGCGACATTTATTCGTGCGACGCTGCACCGCTACAGTGCGTTCGCTTTCGTGCAGCGCATTCAGAAAACTGCCGACATGCTGATCGGTGCAGCACTTTTTAATGTTCGCCAGACCGGGCTCGACAAGCAGCAGGCGGTGCGCGAAAAAATCGCCCAGCTGGTGTGCTATCGACAGGGCATCAATGCCCACCTGACCGCGTCAATTGCCGATGCCCAGGTCAGCCCCAAGGGTTTGCTGATGCCTAATCAGTCGTTGCTTTACACCGGCCGCGTGCTGGCCTGCAGCCAGCTGCCGCATATGATGCATATTGCCCGGGAACTTTGCGGCGGGCAGATTTGCCTGACGCCGGATACGACCAGTTTTGAATCCGACGAGATCAAGCCGTGGCTGGAAAAGTATTATTCGATTAACGATGAGTGGCACTACGAGGACCGTCGTAAACTGCTGGCACTGGCGCGTGATCTATTGAACTCCGAGTATGCGGGCCACAAATTGACGTTTCAGCTGTTTGCGCAATCGCCGCCTTTTGCACACCTGAACGCAGTTTACATGAATCATGACTTTACCGACGCCCTGAGCTTTGTCAAAAAGGCTGCCGGGCTGTCCGAGCGCATCACGATTGACTAGGCAACTGAGGCAAAACATGACTGAACACACCAGAATCCGTAAATTCAACACCCGGGATACGTATAAGAATCAGTCGCTGGATAATGACCTTTGCCAGGTGGTACGTGCGGGCAACCTGATATTTTTAAGAGGTCAGGTCGGCAGCGATTTCGACGGCAACCTGGTCGGGGCCGGTGATCCGGCTGTCCAGGCGAACCAGGCAATGCAAAATGTTGACCAGCTGCTCAGGGAGGCCGGCTCGAAACTGGAAGATATTTGTAAAATTACGGTCTACATTACCGACCGAGCCTACCGCGAGGACGTTTACAGGGCGATCGGCAAGTGGCTTAAAGGCGTATATCCGGTATCAACAGGACTGATTGTACAGGGCTTGGCGCGACCCGAGTGGCTGATGGAAATCGATGTCATTGCTGTGGCCAGCGCCGATCAGGACTGATCAGTTAAAAAAATTCAATCGAGGAGATTCACGAAAATGGCACTCAAACAAAAATACGATACGCAGGACCTTTGGCAAAAAGATGTCGACCATTACATCCATCCATGGACAGATTTCCGGGTGTTTCACGAGGAGGGCTCGCTGGTTGTAGCGGAAGCCGATGGCGCCTATGTCTATGACAGCGACGGTGGTCGCTATATCGATGGCATCGGTGGTCTTTGGTGTGTCAATATCGGCTACGGACGCGATGAAATGGCCGAGGCAATTGCAGATCAGGTGCGCGCGATTCCCTACTATTCATCATTCAACCACCTGACGACGCCGCCGTCAGCAGAGCTGGCTGCAAAGCTGGCTGAGATTGCGCCGGATAATCTGAATCACGTCTTTTATGGCACGGGCGGTTCACAGTCGAATGACACCGCAGTGCGCATCATTCACTACTATTTCAACAAGCTTGGCAAACCGACCAAGAAGAAAATCATTTCCCGTGTAGGTGCGTATCACGGCAGTACCTATCTGGCGATGACCCTGACCGGTGTCAAGGAAGATCACCTGGGATTTGACCTGGCACCCGATCTCGTGTCCTATATTTCCTGCCCCAATCCCTACCGCAAGCCGGACAATATGTCAGATGCTGAGTATTGTGATTTCCTGGTTGCGGAGCTCGAGGAGGAAATCTTGCGGCTTGGCGAAGACAATGTTGCCGCATTTATTGCCGAACCGATTATGGGCGCAGGCGGCGTCATTGTGCCACCTGAAGGCTATCACCGCCGCACCATGGACGTATGCCGCAAATATGGTGTTTTGTACATATCCGATGAGGTTGTAACCGGTTTCGGCCGGATCGGACATATGCTGTCGTCGGAAGCGGTATTCGGAATTAAACCCGACATGATTACTGCCGCGAAAGGCATCTCCTCAGGCTACCTGCCGTTATCGGCAACCCTGATTTCTGATGAGATTTATGAAGTGCTCAGCACCCCGTCGGACGATGGGTCTTTGTTTACGCATGGATTTACCTATTCCGGGCACCCGGTGTGCTGCCGCGCGGCGTTGAAGAATATTGAAATTATCGAGCGCGAGCAGATTTGCGAGCACGTCCGGGAGATTGGACCGTACTTTGAGGCGCAGTTGAACACGCTGACCGATCTGCCCATTGTTGGCGATGTGCGCGGCAAGTGTTTCATGATGTGTGTTGAAAATGTGAAGAACGTTCAGACCAAGGAGCTGTTTGATGATGATGTCGTGATCGGCGATCGAATTGCCGCACACTGTCAGAAACACGGCCTGATCGTGCGTCCGATTGCCCACCTTAATGTGCTGTCGCCACCGCTCATCCTGACGCGCGACGAGGTTGATGAAACCGTCGGCATTTTGCGAAAAGGCATCGAGGCCGCGATGGATGATTTGGTTCGCGAGGGTATCTGGAAGGGCTAAGCCGGGAGCACGCTGCGGCGCACCTGGCAATTGGGTTTAACGCCTTAGGCAGCAAGCACCAAGATGAGTCGAGACCCGCGTTACGACATCCTGTTTGAACCGGTCCGGATCGGTCCGGTTGTTGCCCAAAACCGCTTTTTTCAGGTTCCGCATTGCTGCGGAATGGGCCATGCCCGTCCGCAAACTGCGGCGGTCATGCGCGGGATCAAAGCTGAGGGCGGTTGGGCGGTTGTCGCAACCGAAGAGTGTGATATTCATCACTCCTCGGACGTATCTCCGTACATTGAGCATCGTTTGTGGAATGACGATGATATTGCTCAGCATGCCTTGATGGTTGATGCGGTACACGCCCACGGCGCGCTCGCGGCGATCGAATTGGCGCACAGCGGTCGCATGGCACCCAATCACTTCACCCGGACGGTTCCCGTTGGGGCTTCCGCGGGCCCGAATCCCGGTTACGATCCGGTAGCTGCCCGCGAGTTGACGCGGCGCGATATCCGCGAACTGCGCGGCATTTATCGAAAAGCTGCGATCCGGGCAAAGTCTGCCGGCTTCGATATTGTCTATGTCTATGCTGCGCACATGCTTGCCTTGCCCGCCCAGTTTTTATCCAAAAGGTACAATCAGCGCACTGATGAATACGGCGGTTCGCTGGAAAACCGCGCCCGGTTCCTAAAGGAGCTGATCATCGATGCCAAGGAGGCGGTCGGCGATCGCTGTGGCATAGCCGTACGCTGGATGATGGATGAGATGATGGGCGACGCTGGCCTGCAATGCAACGAGGAGGGAATCGAGGTGGTCAGCATGCTGGCTGAGCTGCCAGACCTTTGGGATGTCAACGTCAGCGACTGGGACAATGATTCTGCAACCTCAAGATTTCAGCCGGAGGGCTTTCAGGAACGCTATGTCAGTGCGGTCAAGCAGGTAACGACCAAACCGGTCGTTGGTGTCGGCCGCTTTACCTCACCGGATGCCATGGTTGCCCAGCTAAAGCGCGGCGTGCTCGACATGATCGGTGCGGCACGTCCGTCCATTGCGGATCCCTTTTTGCCCCGCAAGATCGAACAGGGCAGGCTGGAAGACATCAGAGAATGTATTGGCTGCAATATCTGCGTGTCTGGAGACTACACCATGACACCGATTCGCTGCACACAGAATCCAACCATGGGCGAAGAGTGGCGGCGTGGCTGGCATCCGGAAATTATCCCGCCGGCCGGCAGTCGCGATACGGTACTGATTATCGGCGCGGGACCGGCTGGATTGGAGTGCGCAACGGCACTCGGCAAGCGCGGCTACGAGGTAACGCTTGCCGATGCTCGTGAGGAGTTTGGCGGACGCGTGATTGACGAAAGTGGACTGCCCGGGTTATCGGCATGGCGACGGGTGCGGGATTATCGGCTGGGACAGCTGCACCAGTTGGCGAATGTCGAACTTTACCCGTCAAGCGAAATGAGCTTTAGCAATATTGCAGATTTTGGTGCCGACCAGGTTGTTATCGCGACCGGTGCCCGCTGGCGCAGCGATGGCGTGGGCCGTGAGCACCATGTGGCGATGCCAGGCGCTGAACAGTCCTTTGTATTATCGCCCGACGATATTATGAGTGGCGTCAAGCTGGCGGACACAATCGTGATTTATGACGATGATCATTTTTACATGGGTGGCGTCATTGCGGAGCTGGCGCGCACTTACGGCGCGAACGTGACGCTGGTAACGCCGGCAGCTGATGTATCACATTGGACGCACTATACCCTGGAGCAGCGCGCCATTCAGGAGCGGTTGGCTGAACTTGGCGTCGACCTGCGCGTCCAGTGGTCCATGCAATCGGTTGGCGATCATGTTGCTGAATTTGCCTGTATGTATTCGGACCGGGTCATGACGCTGCCTTGTGACAATCTCATCATGGTGACTTCGCGCCGTTCCGACGACCGTCTTTATCGGCACTGCATGGCCAAACTGAGCGAGCTCAAGGACGCCGGGGTCGCAGCGGTCAGTCACATCGGCGATTGTGTCGCACCTGGCACCATCGCAGCCGCGGTGTATTCAGGCCATCTTTGGGCCAGGCAGCTCGGTGAGGATTCGCATGGTGCCGAATTGCCCTTTACACGCGAACTGATTGATATAACTGCCTGACGATCAATTGGGATTTGATGCGCCAGGTTGAATCTGATTAAGGTTGAATCTGATTATTTAGCCGGATTGAAGTTCCGCCTGGTGTGCGGCGACCATATCGGCGAGCGAAACGAAGCGCCAGTCGATGTTTACCGCCTGCTTGACCGGTGGTGTTGCACCTGAGCCCTGCTGCCCGGCCCGGCGGTCAATCCAGCACGTCGTAAGACCTAATTCCGTTGCCGGAACCATGTCGTGATAGAGACTTTGCGCAGTATGCAGAATGTCTGAGTGTTGAATGCCCCGGGCTGACAGTTGCGACAGCATATGGGTAAAGTTGGCGCGCGCGGGTTTGTAGGAACCGATGTCTTCAGCGGTAAAGATGGCATCGAATTCGACTTGCAGGTGTCGATTGCTATGTGCGAAACCCGCATTGTCGACATTGGACAGGATAACGAGGTTGTAGTGCTGCTTGAGGTAGCCAAGCGACTTGACCGAGTCCGGAAACGGCGGCCAGTGCCGAATTGCGTCTGCAAATTGCTGGTGCATTTCCGCTGTGGCGCTAATTCCAAGCTGCCTGGCAATTTCCCGGTGTACGTTGGCGAGCAGATCGCGATAGAGCATATTGGGGTCTTCGCTTTGCGCAGGGCCTTCGGCATGACGAAAAGCGTTTAGCGCAGCTTGTTTATCGAACGTTTGTCCGGTCAGCGCCAAAAGTGGCTGCAGCGCATTGTGAATTCCGGTTTCCCAGTCGATCAAAGTGCCATAGCAGTCAAAAGTCAGCGTGGAAAATTGGCTAAGTTTCATTCGTATTCCCCAACAAAAGCGAAATGTAGGCAGGTGGTGAGAGAGATATAATTTTATTCGCTTGAAATTACTTAAATTACGCAAGTTTCAAACAGATGTCGGCATGAATACGTCTGCATCGCCTGACTCGTACTCAACAGGCAATATTTTTCTTTGCGAAAGTGGCGGAATTGGCAGACGCGTTGGTCTTAGGAACCAATGGGGTAACCCGTGGGAGTTCGAGTCTCCCCTTTCGCACCACAAAATAATGTAGAACTAATGGCAGCAAATAGTAAACACACAGGCCCAAACGAGCGTCAAATGACACTGGTTTTTTCCTCTGACGAGGTTGAAAAACAAGTCAACCGTATTGCAAGGGACACTTTGGCCGATGTATCAATTCCGGGCTTTCGAAAAGGCAAAGTACCGATGAACGTCCTAAAAGAACGCTTTGCAGACGAGTTGTATTATGATGCAATTTTGGAATTGGTCGAATCCCGGCTGGCGAAAGAGCTTGACTCGAAGAATATCCGACCACTTGAATATCCCAGATTTCAGGACTATTGTTTCGTAAAAGAATCGAACACTTACGAAGCATACCTGGTATACGAGGATAGCATTGGCGTGCAAGAAGCAACGCTCAAGGACGAGAAGATCATCATTCCAACCATCCAGTTGTCCGAACAAGACGTCGATGATACGATAGCTTTGTGGAAGTCAATGCACCCAGCATATGAAGCGGTCGATGGGCCGATGATCGACGAGAGCGATGAGGTGAATCTTGAATTTACTTTATTCGTTGATGGTGAGATTCGCACTGCTTCATTTGGTGAGGTTAACCTTTACCTGATCGCGCTCGACAAACCGATAGAGGAGTACTGCATCGGCATGTATGTCGGGGAACACAGTTGCATTTCGATCGATAAAAATTGTAGTCCAGCATTTCGTGACCCCAAGGATCGAGCTGCATTCGGCATTGAAAAAAACGCCAGTGTTGAGTTTAAAGTCAGGAGCATTCACAGGCCAAATTTTGAACGGCTGTCTGCTGCTGCACTGAGCCAGCTTGGTGTGCTGAGTGAAGACGAGCCGGAATTTAGAAGTTTCGCCAAAGAGCAAATCGAATCTGAAATGGAATGGCAAAAAGTGATGGCTCTATGGAATCAGACTTCCATAATGATATTGAACAAAGTCAAATACAACCCGTCATTGGCTGAAATCAAGAGCCGAATTTGGTCATTGATGAGTGAAGATTTTTTCGCTGAGGAGAAGATTGCAGAGGCCATTGCAGAACAGTTTGATTCAGAGTTGTATAAGTCGTATTTCTACAAGTCTTTTGTTCGAACAAAATTAGACGCGGTTTTTGAACGGCTTGGAATAGTGCACACTTATGAGCCGGACTATCTTGATATGGTTCACTATATGAACCTCGCATCGTATAGTGTTCGACTTGAAGATCAAGAATTGGATTTTGATTTCATTGATGATTTTGACGATGAATACGATGAATACGATGAATACGATGAAGAATGGTTTCCTGATGATTTTGACGATGAACACGGGGATGCCAGCCAGTCGTATGAGGATTTGGGTATTTTCGACGACGAAGATGACCTGTTCGATGAATATGATTTCGAGAGGATGGCTGCGGAGTATCATCGTTATCGGTTGATCCAGCTGCTGTTGGAGGAGGCCTCGCGCAATGAGGTCTCGATGGGGCTGGCTGATTTTGAACTCTGGCAAGATGATTGCTTGTCAAATTTGCCCACGGCTGATGAGATTTTTGCTCGCTATGCGTCGACAGAAAGGTAATTTATGATGGACACAGAAATCATTGAGTTGACGTCGGCGGCTCGCCGGATGAAATTTGTACTGCCGGGTGAAGCTGTCGGCAAGGAAATGAACGATATTACGCGCAAGATGGCCAAGTCTGCTTCGTTGCCCGGTTTTCGAAAGGGCAAAGTTCCGTTCGCAGTAATCAGGCGCAAATATTCCGACAAGATCAAAAATGACGCGATCATGTCGCTGGTTGGAGAACGGCTGAAAAACGAGTTGGCCGAGCGCGCAATCGCACCCTTGGAACAGCCTTATCTGGAAAATTTTTCGGTTGACGAAGATTCCAATGATCATGAAATCACCATCGCCTACGAGGTGATGCCCGAAGTTGACAACCCGTCTCTTGCGGGTGAGGAAATCATTCGCCCGGTGCTCGAGTTTTCTGAAGCAGATTTGGACACGATTATCGGGCGTTGGCAGGAACTCTATCAGGCATGGGAGGCGGTCGAGCGGCCGGTTGAATTACACGACCGCGTATCAGCCAGGGTGGAAGCGTTTGAAAATGGGCGCTCCACATGGGGAGCCGCACAGAAGATTGACTTTCAAATTGACGGCAAGGACGAATCGCGCGAGGTCAAGGATGCCTGTGTGGGTAAATCGATTGGCGAGGAGTTCAGTGTTGAAGTGACCCACGAGATTCCACAGTCTTCTGAAGGTGGAGAGCACGACCAGGCGCCTGAGATGCTGACTAAACAGATGGAGTATCAGGTCGAGATTGTCAAAATCGAGCGACCTTTGCCTGGCCAAATGACCGAGCAGTTTCTTGAGCATCTTGGCGTATCGGGCAGCGATGACGATAATTTCAGAGTGCAGGCGAGAGTGGAGATAGAACGCCAGTGTCAGGCGCAGCTTGACAGTTCGCTGCGTTCTCACATGTCTGCATTGCTGCTGCTAAGAAACAAATTCACTCCGCCCAGAGTGTTGGTTCTAAGGCAGATGCTACAGAGTCTGAAAATCGAAGGCTGGGATGACAAGACACTTGCTAAATGGATTGGGCAACCTGAATCGCCCGAATTTGCGATGCGGTTCACTAATGCAGCAGCTGAGATGAAGTTGATGCTGACGCTCGATCAGGTACAAAAAGATCGACAGATCGCTATTGAAGACAGTGAGCTTGAATCTTATATTGAAAAGGAATACGGAAACATCGTTGAGTCGCTTGAAACGACGGCTGAGAACCCGGACGTTGTTTACCAGTTCAAGCAGTCAAAAGCCGCAGAGTATCGTCACATAAAACTGCTCGATTCTCTGCTGACAGACGCCACTGTGAGCGAGGTTGCAATGGGTCTTGATGAATTTGAAAAGTGGCTCGCAGATATGAGGAAATATTTAGACAGCCCGATTGATGCAGACGATGAAAGCAATGCCGAACCCGACGCGCAGGAACCGGTGAGTGAGAAGAGTATGATTGTGGATGCCAGCGGCAATCCGATCGATAAATCGAGCATTGCATGACAGGGCAAAAGGAGAAACAAATGACACTAACCATGGAGTCGCACAGCACGCCTGAGTCTTTGGCTCTGGTGCCAATGGTGATTGAAACCACTGGCCGCGGTGAGCGCGCCTACGATATTTATTCGCGCCTTTTGAAGGAAAGAGTTATATTTCTGGTCGGTGCAATTGAAGATCACATGGCCAATCTGGTGGTCGCTCAACTGCTGTATCTTGAATCAGAAAGTGCAGAAAAAGATATTCATTTGTATATAAATAGTCCTGGAGGCACGGTCAATTCCGGGTTGGCGATCTACGACACAATGCAGTTTGTGAAACCGGATGTCAACACGGTCTGTGTCGGTCAGGCGGCCAGTATGGGCGCACTGATTCTGGCTGGTGGTGCCAAGGGCAAGCGGCATGCATTGCCGCATGCGAGAATAATGATTCACCAGCCGATGGGTGGTGTGCAGGGTCAGGCGTCGGATATCGATATTCAGGCTCGAGAAATATTGCGCTTGCGAGAACGACTGAACGAGATTATGGTGAAACATACTGGCAAAGACCTGAAAACGGTCAATCGCGATACTGACCGGGATAACTTTATGGAGAGTAAGGAAGCGCTGGATTACGGAATCATTGATACGGTGATCGAGAACAGGCAGTAGTTTTGTCAGGATACAGTCTGTTCCTCCAGCAGTTAAAACGCATATTGAGGGATTAAGAATATGGCAGGCAGAAAGGGTGGTAAACAGGACCGCGGACTCCATTGCTCATTTTGTGGCAAAAGTCAGCATGAAGTCAGAAAACTGATTGCCGGCCCATCGGTATTTGTATGTGATGAGTGCGTTGAGTTGTGCAACGATATCATTCGCAGTGAGACGGCATCGGAAGAAGCCGGCGGTCAGGTTGCCAAACCGCGATTTCCCAAGCCAGCCGAGATTCGCAAGATTCTGGATGAATATGTCATTGGCCAGGCCGATGCCAAGAAAATTCTTTCTGTTGCGGTATACAACCACTACAAGCGTATTGAAAACAGTGATGTTGTCGATGATGTTGAAATCGCAAAGAGCAACATCCTGCTGCTCGGCCCGACCGGCTCGGGCAAAACACTGCTCGCTGAAACCCTGGCGCGGGAATTGAATGTACCGTTTACGATGGCGGATGCAACCACCCTGACCGAGGCTGGCTACGTCGGTGAAGACGTCGAAAACATCATTCAGAAACTGCTCCAGAAGTGTGACTATGACATTGAAAAAGCACAGGTTGGCATCGTCTACATTGATGAGATCGACAAAATCTCCCGAACCTCAGAGAACCTGTCAATTACGCGCGATGTTTCCGGTGAAGGTGTTCAGTCGGCGCTTTTGAAACTGATTGAGGGCACGGTTGCATCGGTGCCGCCGCAAGGTGGCCGCAAGCACCCGCAGCAGGAGTTTCTGCAAGTCGATACGCGCAATGTGCTGTTCATTTGTGGTGGCGCGTTTTCCGGGCTGGAAAACGTGATTCGGGCAAGAACTGAAAAAAACAGCATCGGATTCGGTGCTGACATCACTTCATCGAGCAGTGATGCGCTGGCCGAAACATTGAAGCAGATGGAGCCCGAAGATCTGATCAAGTTCGGCTTGATTCCGGAGTTTGTGGGGCGCTTGCCGGTGGTTGCAACCCTGGAGGAGCTCGACATTGAAGCGCTTGTCACGATCCTGGTTGAGCCTCGCAATGCCTTGCTCAAACAGTATAGAAAGCTTTTTGCACTGGAAGATGCGGAGCTGGATATTCGTCCTGAGGCACTCGAGGCAGTTGCCAAACTTGCCATGGAGCGCAAGACCGGTGCACGCGGCTTAAGATCTATTCTGGAGCACGCACTGCTTGAGACAATGTATGAATTGCCGTCTGTGCCTGGTGTCGTCAAAGTGGTGGTTGATGCTGAGGTGATCACTGACGGCAAGCGGCCCTATTACATTTATGCCGAAGATGAGAATCGTCGTGCATCCTGATTAGCGCGCGGCATGCCTGGCTGCTGCGCATCCTTGAATTTCGTGGATTTGTCTCTATATTGGGACAGACCTGAAGATTTTGAACCCACAGTTAAGTGACTGACGCATGGTCGAAGAAACAGAAATTTATATCCCCGAACCACTAAATCTACCCCTGCTGCCGCTGCGCGATGTTGTGGTGTTCCCGCAGTTTGTCATTCCGCTGTTTGTCGGACGGGAAAATTCAGTCAATGCATTAAATTGCGTCGACCCCGAGCGGCCGCTGGTCATGCTGGTTACTCAGACTGATCCTTCAATCGAGCAGCCGCGGGCAAGCGACCTCTACAAGATTGGTACGATTGCGACCGTGAAACAAACCGTGGAGCTTGCCGACAAGACACAGAAAGTGGTTGCCCAGGGCCAATGGCGCGCGCGAATGCGCGATATAGCCTATGGCGACGGTTATTTTGTGGCCTATACCGAACCGCTGGAATGTACACCCATGGATCCTGCATTGGCGGGTTCCATGATGAAGTCGCTGATCAACCAGTTCGAACAGTTCGTCAAGTCAACTCAGAAAATCTCACCGGATATCATCGCAAAACTGCACGAGATTGAATCACCGGGCCATCTTGTTGACATTGTTGCCGCGCATCTGGTCAGCCAGAATGTGAGCGAGAGACAGGCGATTTTGGAGATGACTGACGAGCAGGAACGCATGGAACACGTCATGTCAGTCCTTGTATCCGATGTTGAGATGCTGCAGGTTGAGCGCAAGATTCGCGGACGCGTCAAAAAGCAGATGGAAAAAAGTCAGCGTGAATACTACCTCAACGAGCAGCTCAAAGCAATACACAAGGAGCTTGGCAGTTCCGAAGAGACCAAGAGCGAAGTAGATGAGCTTGCAGAAAAGATTGCCGGCTCGGGCATGTCGAAGGAGGCTCGCGAAAAAGCCACCAGTGAATTAAAGAAACTCAAAATGATGTCGCCGATGTCGGCAGAAGCAACCGTGGTCAGAAACTATATTGAGTGGCTGCTCTCGGTGCCGTGGAAAAAACGCACGCGGGTCAATAAAGACATCAAAGCTGCACAAGCGGTGCTCGACGAGGATCACTATGGCCTGGAAAAGGTGAAGGAGCGAATTTTAGAGTATCTGGCTGTCCAGCAGCGGGTCAAGCAGAACAAGGGTCCCATACTTTGCCTGGTCGGACCACCCGGAGTGGGCAAGACATCGCTGGGTAAATCCATTGCCCGGGCGACCAAACGCAAGTTTCTGAGAATGTCGCTTGGCGGCGTCCGGGACGAAGCTGAGATCCGCGGGCACCGAAGAACATATATCGGTTCACTGCCTGGCAAAATCATCCAGAACATTGCCAAGGTCAAGCGCAAGAATCCGCTTTTTATGCTGGATGAAGTCGACAAGATGTCGATGGACTTTCGCGGAGATCCTTCATCAGCCCTGCTGGAAGTGCTGGACCCGGAGCAGAACCATACGTTCGGTGATCATTACATGGAGGTTGAATACGATCTGTCTGAAATCATGTTTATCGCGACCGCTAATACGCTGAATATACCACCGCCATTGCTGGACCGCATGGAGGTGATTCGAATTTCCGGTTACACGGAACAGGAAAAAGTCAGTATTGCACAGCAGTACCTGATACCCAAACAGCTTGAGGCCAACGGACTTGAGCGGACAGAAATTTCGATCTCCAAGAGCGTGATCTTTGATATTGTGCGCTACTACACGCGCGAATCAGGGGTGCGTGCACTGGAGCGCGAGCTGTCAAAAATCTGCCGTAAAGTTACCAAGCAGTTTGTACAGAATGAAAACCGGGGCAAACAGGTTCGCGTGACTTCCAGAAACCTCAACAAGTACCTTGGTGTGCGCCAGTTTCGCTTTGGACGCTCGGAGAACGGTAACCAGGTCGGACAGGTTACGGGTCTCGCGTGGACGCAGTTTGGCGGTGAACTGCTGAGCATTGAGGCGGTGGTAATCCCGGGCAAGGGCCGGCATGTTTACACGGGCAAACTTGGCGATGTAATGCAGGAGTCGATTCAGGCGGCGCTCAGTGTGGTGCGTGCGCGGGCTCAAAAGTATGGCATCAAACCGAATTTCTCACAACGCAAGGATATCCATCTGCATGTTCCAGAAGGTGCAACCCCAAAGGACGGACCCAGTGCAGGCGTGGCGATGCTGGTTGCAATGATTTCTGCGCTGACCCAGATTCCGGTGCGAGCTGATGTCGCGATGACCGGGGAGATTACACTCAGGGGCGAGATTCTGCCGATTGGCGGATTGAAGGAGAAAATGCTTGCCGCGCTTGGCGGAGGTATTGATACCGTTTTCATTCCGGAAGAAAACCGCAAAGATCTCGCAGAGTTGCCCGCCAAGATTAAAGATGATCTGAATATCGTGCCGGTTCGCTGGATTGACGATGTGGTCAGTCGCGCGCTGGAGACGCAGCCTGAGGCATTGGTTGCTTCATCTGACCTGGGCTTGGGCATTGATGAGGAGCAGCCTGCGGAAGAAACTGTCGGGGTGGTAAAACACTAGTTTGCCGAGGCCGCAAATGCGGGTCAAAAGTTCCCTTTTGTGCGCTAAAAATCTCCAGATTAATTTCCATATGTTGTATAAAAACAGTGCGAATCCACATATTCTTGGCTAAGCACGCATATCTTGTGGATATGCGTTTTGGTTTGTGGCATATTTATAACCTTTGAATGGAGGAGGAAGTTTTGAAAAAGGCAGAATTTATCGGAAATGTCGCAGCAAACGCGGCGATCACGAAAGCCGACGCGGACCGAGCGGTTGTCGCTGTTATTGATGAAATCACGAAATGTCTCGAAAGCGGTAACTCTTTGACTATATTTGGTTTTGGTACTTTTTCTACGTATGCACGCGCGGAAAAGAAAGGGCGCAATCCCCGGGACGGATCAGAAATTACTATTCCTGCGTCGACTGGTGTCCGATTCAAACCTGCCAAAGCTCTCAAGGATGCCGTAAACTAGTGCAGTCGGGTGCTTAGCTCAGTTGGGAGAGCATCGCCCTTACAAGGCGAAGGTCGCAGGTTCGAGCCCCGCAGCACCCACCACAACAAATTCAGGGGCGGTAGTTCAGTTGGTTTAGAATTCCGGCCTGTCAAGCCGGGGGTCGCGGGTTCAAGTCCCGTCCGTCCCGCCATTCAATTGTAGTCCGTATTCACGCGATATTCTGATACCGGAACGCGTGATATACGGACCGTGTATTTGTTCATCAAATTGCATTTTCTAAAGAGAATCTGATTCATGCTGACCAGCATTCGTGAGCGCGCTACAGGCTGGATTGCCTGGGCAATTGTCATCCTGATTTCGATCCCATTTGCATTATGGGGCGTCAATTCATATTTCACCGGCGGTGTCAATGTCCATGTCGCTGAGTTCGATGGCGAGGAAATTGATTACCAGAGCTATCAGCAGGCGCTGTATTCCGAAAGGGAGCGGTTGCGTCAGGCTTACGGCAACAGTGTCAGTGCCGAACTGCTGTCGGGTAATGTCCTTGGTCGTGAGGTTGTTGAACGGCTGGTGAATGATGCCTTGCTGATTCGTGATGCTGGCGCACAGGGTTACCGCATCAGCGATGAGCAGCTTGCCGAAGCGATCCGCACGGCGCCGGGGTTTCAGTCAGAACAGGGATTTAGCCGGGAACTCTATGAACGGGTGCTGCGGTTTTCCGGCTATTCACCGACCGAGTTTGAAGCTGTGCAGCGTAATAATGCAGCACTGCAACAAATGCAGACTGGTTTCATCGAATCGACACTTCGTATCGATGCAACAGTAGAAGATCTTCTTGAGCTCTTGCTGCAGCGTCGCGTCGGTGAGTATGTGCTGATTGATCCTGCAGATTTTCTTGCTGATGTTGATGTAAGTGATGAACAAATAAACGCGGAGTACGACGAAAATCAACATCTTTATGTTGAAAGTGAGAAACTGCGGGTTGAGTACATTGCGCTCTCGCGCGATGACTTTGCATTGAATTTTACGCCGGCCGACGAAACGCTCAGGCAGATCTACGATGCTGAGGCACACCAGTTTCAGCAGGAAGAACAAAGAAGTGTCAGCCATATCCTGCTGGCGAGCGAAGCGGGTGACACTTCAGCGAGTCTGGAACAGGCTGAACAAATATTGCGCAGGTTGCGCGATGGTGAGGATTTCGCTGCCCTGGCGGCGCAGTATTCGACTGATGTCGGGTCGGCTGCGCAAGGTGGCAGCTTGGGATGGATCAATCGCGGTGTGACAGTGCCGGCGTTTGAGGCGGCTGCGTTTTCACTGGAAGAGGGCGCTTTGAGCGACCCGGTCGAGAGTGATTTTGGCGTTCACATCATCCGCGTTGACGAAATTCAGGCCGAAACCATCAAGCCATATGAAGCGGTGCGCGATGAGTTGATCGAGCAGGCAACCCGCATTCAGGCTGAAGCAGAGATGTTTGAGGTCGCCGAGGAAATGCGCAATATCGCGTTTGAGCAGCCCGACAGTCTCGACCCCGCAAAGGAACTCCTCGGCCTGGATGTGCAGGTTTCAGAGTGGTTCAGCAGAACCGAGGGAACCGGTATCGCGGCCAATCAGGCGGTGCGCGAAGCCGCATTCGGTGACACGGTGCTTGAGGATGGATTCAACAGTGATGTGATTTCGCTTGATGATGGTCGGCAGCTGCTCCTTCGCAAACTCGAATACCGCCCCACTGAAACACTGGACCTGGCGCTTGTCAGGGCACAAATTACCGAGAAATTATTGACTCAAATGAGTGTTGAGCGCGCTCAAGAACACGCTCAGACACTGATTGAGGAGCTCGATAACGGTGCTGATTGGCGCGCGACGATTGACCAAAATGGCTTGCAGCCAGCGTCGATTCCGGGACGTACCGGCGAGCCGGATGATCCGGATTCAGCTGAGGTTGCCGCTTATGTCTATGCCTGGGAAAGGCCCGGTTCAGGCGCTGCGGTATACGGCGGCGGTTCGATCAGTGGTGGTCGCTACGCACTTTTCCAGGTTACTGATGTGGTCGAAGGGGAGCTTGACACCGCGTCCGAGGAGGACCGCGCCAACCTTCGAAATGTGCTCCAGCTGCGCTTTGGCGCCGGATT
>JAJDZL010000033.1 GCA_022824665.1 Gammaproteobacteria bacterium
GTTGCCAGCCCGCTCGACGCGTTGTTCTTCGACCAGAGCTTCCGCTAGCCGACGCGCTTTCGACAGTTGCTCTTCGCCAAGTTCTGTGTACTGAGCATGGCTGGCGGAACGAAATAGATCGACTGCAGACTGAATTTCTTTTACAGCCAGGCGAGCAGATTCGATATCCCCGGTCAGTCTTGCAAACTCGCCGCGCGCGACACCCAGGTTGGCCATCGTCATTGCCCAAGTCATTGGCACGGCTTCCTGAGTCCAATGAGTCAGGGATTGTTCGTAAGACAAAATTGCCTTTTGCAAAATTTCAGGTTTTTCTTCCCTGAGTGCAAGTTTCTGCAAAGCCGCCCCGAGGTTGTTGTGTGTCATCGCCCAATCGTTGGGTGTGAGTTCTCGAGTGCGTTCAGCCAGCGCACTGTTGTATGCGGCGACCGCCTGTTTCAGCGTACCCGGGCCGCGACGATGTTCTCCCAAAGTGCGAAGTGCAGTCCCAAGATGATCCATCGTTGTTGCCCAATCCAGGGGAGCCTCAGCCCGCGTCCATATCCGAAGTACTGCTTTATAGGATTCCACCGAACGTTTTAAAACTTTTGCATCATTTTGCTTGCGACCAACCGACTGCAGCGCGGCAGCCAAATTATTCATCGTCGAAGCCCAATCGTGCGCACACGTCTGTTCGCTTTGTTTCGTCAGTGCAAGCTCGAATGCTTCAATCGATCGCTGCAAAAGCGCATCGTCCGATGATCGTTGCCCCAGGGAACCCAACGCATTTCCGAGACTGTTTTGAACACTTGCCCACTCGACTGGATCATCGTTCGAATCCAGGCACTGCAATGCTGCTTCGAATGCATGTATCGCATCTTCAAGATAGCGAGTACCCTTACGCCGTTGGCCAATCATGCCGAGAACGTTTCCCAGGGTTGCAAAACTGACTGCTAAACGCTGCGCTTGGTGAAACTCTTTCGCGAGGGGCACAACTTTGGATTGCAGGAGGTTGATGGATGCCTGAAAAGATGCATCATCGGCCAACTGTCGTCCGTAATCGGCGAGCAGTTTTGCCTTAAGATGCAAACCAAGCCACTTGTGCGCAGCATCCCGTTCCTGAATCACTGCGTCTTTTTGGCATCGGTCGGCTGCGAATTGTTCAGCTTGCCGGGCTGCGACAGCAAGTGCCTGGCACTCCTTCACTGTTGCCAGTGTGAACGGTTCGCTTGCTGCAGCAGTCTGCTCCAATTCTTTGAGCAGTAATGCGAAATCCTGCAAAGATTTACATTGACCGCGTTCCAGTGCCTGGTTTAGAAGATCATAGACCTGTGACACGCGCAGCAACCACTCCAGGCACTCATGGATCCATTGTGCGGACGCACAGCGAACGATTCGCGATCGAATTTGTATGAGGAAAGAAAAAGGCAGCCAATGAGCGACCGGTATCCTTCATCTTGTTCGGGCCCTATCGAAAGTCTAAAGCAGTGAACACCTTTAATTTTGAAGTCAGTCGACGATGTGATAAACCGGGGCTTTCTCCATCGTCCACTCACCTGTTTCGGGGTCTCGTCGGGATAGAGTCAGCACATGCCAGTTATCGTCGTCCAATTTCATAAAGTCGCCTCGATAGTAGTATCCTGGCCAGCGAGTTTCCTCACGGAAAAGCGTGTGCCGAACCACAGATTCCGAAGCAATCACGCGATGAGTCAATTCCCAGGCTCGCTGCAACTGGTGCAAGTCTTCTGCACCGATGCATGCAAGGTCTTCCTGCAGGGTATGCAACAAGTGCAGGCCACGCAGCAGCATCGGTTCGTTGGTCATGTAGTTATTGCTGATACCGCCCGCGTACTCGTCCATGATTTTTTCGAGTCGCTGTAGTCCATGAAGCGGCAGAATATAACTTGGAGAAACTGTACCGCCGACAATTTCATTGCGACCAACTGCGAAATTCTCAAGTGGTCTGTAAATGGTGGTTTTCAGGTCTTCGTATTGTTTTTCTGAAATCTTAATTTTGTCATTGCCATGATCACGAATGTATCTCACTGCTGCCTTGGCCGCGAGTCGTCCCTCGGTGAAAGAACCGGATGAGAATGCGTGCGCGGTGCCGCCGAGCGCGTCCCCCGCTCCAAACAGCCCATCAACGGTCATCATCCTGTTGTAGCCCCAATAGTATTCATCCGGTGAGACATCGTCCGGGCCACTCGCCCAGGCACCGGAACAAGTTGCATGGGAGCCCATCACGTAGGGTTCTGAAGTCGTTAGTTCCGGATTGATGTACTTGGGGTCAATATCCTGAGATGCCCAGACAACGGCTTGTCCAACAGTCATGCCCAGAAAGTTTTCCCATCCGATGACTTCCTTGTGCGGGTCTTGAAACGCTTCTTTCGTCACCATGTGAATCGGGCCTCTGCCGGCCTTCATTTCTTCAATAAAAGCGTGATTTCTAAGACAGGTCGGAGTTGGATGGTGGTCGATGTATTCACCAACAAGTGCTTTGGTATGTTCATACCAGTTCGATTCGTATTCGTCACCGTATGCATTCTGGGTGTAAGTTTTAAGATGCAGAAAGTAGGCTCCGACAGGGCCGTAGCCGTCCTTGAAACGGCAAAGTACGATGCGGTTTTCCATCTGAGTCATTTTGGCGCCAACCAAAATGGGCAATGCATAGGCCGATGCTGAACTCCACGGCGCATACCAGGTCCGTCCCATCCCTTCGCCGACTGAGCGAGGCTTGAAAATATGCGATGCACCGCCTGCACCGACGATGACAGCCTTGGCACGGAAAACATAATAGTCGCCCGTGCGGACATTGAAGCCGACCGCGCCGCCGATTCTGTTTGGCCGGCTTTCGTCAGTCAGAAGATGGGTCACCATAATGCGATTGTAGATTTTGTCTGCAGATTTACGTGCGGCTTCAGCGACGATTGGCTTGTAGCTCTCACCGTGAATCATAATCTGCCACTTGCCCTCGCGCTGATAGCGGCCGGTTTCAGGATCGCGCATGAGGGGCAATCCCCATTCCTCGAACTTGTGAACAGTCGAGTCAACGTGTCGGGCCATGTCATAGGCGAGATCTTCCCGGACCATTCCCATGAGGTCGTTGCGCGCGTAGCGCACGTGGTCTTCCGGCTGATTCTCATCCCATTGCATGCCCATGTAGCAATTGATCGCGTACAGACCCTGAGCGACGGCACCGGACCGATCGATATTCGCTTTTTCCGCAACGACAATTTTGAGGTCTCGGCCCCAGTACCGTGCTTCATAAGCAGCGCCCGTACCACCCATGCCGCCGCCAACGACCAAAATGTCGCAGTCGACGAATTGCGTCTTAATTCTCATTAGTAGTACACTCCTTGTTTGAATTTCGATTTTTCGATGGTGGGCAATCCTCGTTCAATGTTCAGTGCATCGGGTTCGTAGCAAAGCAGCTGAGATTCCAATGCTTCGTCACTTGGCACTTCGAGTTCAGCAAGGCGCGGAATCTTTTCGCCCCAGGGCTCGGTTGTAATCGGGGAAACGAAATTTTTCTCCCGACCATCACGAAATTTGATTCGCCAGGAAATGATTCCTTTCTCTTCTTCCCTTAATACCCGCACACTGTGTCCGAGGGGTGAAAAATCCGCGTAACCCCGGCAATCAATGGCATTCTGAGGGCAGGCTTTTACACAGGAATAACATTCCCAACACATGTTTGGCTCAATATTGACAGCGCGTCTGTATTTCTTATCGATGTGCATAATGTCTGATGGACAAATGTCAACACAGTGTCCACAGCCATCGCAGCGGGTCATATATACAAAAGTAGGCATAGCGATTTACTTCACTCGACTTGGATTGATTAAGTTTTTTGAATTATTCCGATTGCAAAAGATGTGCAAAAAAATTACTTTTAAGCACTCAGTAATGACGTGGCAACTCCCGTTTTATGCCAAGACCAAACTTGGCTGGAGAGTCAGCCGGAGGCGGCAGGTTAGCGCGCGAACCATCAGCATCCGCGATACGGTTCTGATACGCAGCGGCCGGCTTAAAGAACATGTGGGCAAATTTAGACCACGGGACCCCTGCAAACAGAACAACAGCGGCGACTACAAACAGTAGAAAAAACAGCCAGGCCAGAAAACCCATGCCGGTGCTCTGGAAAAATGACCAAATGAGCGCGAACGTTGTGCATGCTACAAGCGATACGACGAATAAATCAGCCGGTATGAATCGAAACGGGGAATTGCCTTCTGCTGCAACGTCTGCGCGAATAAAAAACCAAAACCAGTATCCACCTGCACAAACCATAAACGCGCCGAGGTGCCAAAGGAGTGGATACACGGTCGGTGTAGCAGCACCGGGCTCACTGTGCGCAAAAATCATGCAGCTGCTTGCAATCAGGAACGCAATAAATCCGTACATGGTCATAAGGTGCGCGACTCGCCGCCGCGGATTGCAAAATTCACCGGATGCAAGGACGTCGTGAGCTGCGGTTGCGCAGGCGATCTTCATCCGGTCGCCGCCACCCACTTCGCGAATGCTGTCGGATTTCGCTTTCTTCATATTTTCAAAAAAATACTTCGCGCTTTTCTTGTGGATTACGTCAAAGATTGTTCCGGCAATGACCAGCAGGATCATAATGACGACAAACGTCTTCATTGCTACCGGTGGAATCGTCGCTGCAATTTCATTAAACGGGTTGTTGGTCAACATGGAATTGATATCTCTCCTCTAGATCATCAGGCAGGCGGTTTGCAACGGTGCTAGCAGATAATTGTATGCGAAAATCTATGCATGTGGAGCATTTGAATACGCAGGAAATGCGCCGAACAGCCAATGCGGTCTGTTTGAACAAAATTCCGTTTCAATGGGCTGGGCATTTGGCTGAACGGCAAAAAATATCGCTGCAATCGACCCGTAGTGAAACCTTGAATCTGGCTAGTTCCAAGTCAATCAGAGCTGTAGGCGTTCCAGCGTTCTTCGGAGTAAAACTCATAGGTAACGGGTGTCTTGCAGGTGCGGCATACCTGCCCGCGGCCACGTTTTTCGCGTGCGCCGTAGGTGCCGCAAACTGGACAGGAAACAATGTATTTTGGTGACGAAAAGTTCAGACAGTGAGTGCGTTCGGCACTGCAGCCAATCGCCATGGCTGTTGCCTGCCAGACTGCGTCGTGTCCGTGCTCCTCGCCCACCAGGGCATGGGCAATTTCGTGCAGGATGGTGTCTGTAATCGCCGCCTCGTCCGCTTTAAGGCAAAACTGTTCAGACATCGTGATCAGCTTCGCTGCATAGGTGCAACTGCCGGCACGCTTTCGTGCGTGGTCATACGTAAATCGCCAGTCCGACAGATTGTGTGCTTTCAGTAACCGGTCGGCCTGATTCGCGGTGGATGAAATTTTTTTAAATGCCGCGTCTTTGCGTGCGTTTTCGTTGCTACCGTGAAGTTCAAGTTGGGTATAGGGCACGTTCCAGAATTGACCGCCGGCATCGATGCGCGCTCTTACTGGATTCAGCTGGGCGATATTGCCGACGATTTGCTTGTTTTTTCCATTATTGAACTGAACTTTATCGCCCTCAACAAAAATCCAGCGTGCTCTTTGTTCAGTTGTGTAAACCCGTTTTGGTGCGACGCCTTTTCTTCGCCTGAGAAGTTGCAGGGAGACGATGAACTCTCCATCCGAATCGCTGACTACATGTGCTTTGTTTCCGCTAATCGAAGCGATAAACCCATGAATTTTCAATTGGGTCTGAAAATCAAACTCAATCGGGTCATGAACCTGCAGGTTTTGAGACATTTTGGTTATTTCTCCTGTTGCTTACAGTCAGTTAAAAGATGGTCAACGATAAATGCATATTCGCGCGCAGTTTCGCGCAATGAATCGCGCCGTGCAGATGCTCCGGAATGTCCGGACTCCATCTCGGTGATCAAGACCAGTGGATTGCTGTCGGTCTTGTATTGCCTAATCCTGGCAGCCCACTTGGCAGGTTCCCAGAAACCAACTCTGGTATCGTTGAGTCCAGCGGTAATGTAGAGCGCCGGGTATTCTTTTGCTTGGGTATTATCGTAGGGTGAGTAGGATTTCATGTAATGGTACATTTCAGCTTTGTTTGGATCGCCCCATTCATCGCGTTCGATGACAGACAGGGGCAGGGAATCGTCCAGAATGGTGGTAACAATATCCACGAAGGGTACCAGTGCGAGCGCGGCCTTGCAGTGCTGGTGATCTGAATTTAAGAAATTACCCACCACCAGGCCCCCTGCGCTGCCACCGATAATTGCCAGCTGACTGGTGCTTGTAATGCCGGTATCGATGAGATAGTTTGCACAGGCATTGAAATCCTCGAACGTGTTTTTTTTCTTTTCCAACTTGCCGTCAAGATACCACTTTCTGCCCATCTCGCTACCGCCCCTGATTTGGGTGATTGCGACGATGATGCCGCGGTCCAGCAGGCTCAGTCTTCGGGACGAAAAATAAAGGCTTGAGTTCAGACCATATGAGCCGTAGCCATAGAGCAATAAAGGGGCGGGGCGCTGTTTGAGCGCGTGTTTGCTGTAGACAAGGTAAAGCGGAACTTCGGTGCCGTCGTGCGACCGGGCCACGTGCTTTTCGGTTGCATAGTCAGTCGGTTCAAAATGGCCGCCAACCGGCTGTGTCTTGATATGAGTTGTGCTGCCGTCAGACAGGTTCAGATCGTAAACCGAATAAGGCACGTCAAGCGCATTACCGCTCAGGCGACAGACCTCGGTATCAAATTCCATGTTGGTGTGAACTCTGAGTTCCTGAATTTTATCGGGCCTGGCAACCGAGTATCCCTTGCCTGAGTCGTTTGCCAGCACCCTGACGGAGGGCAGTCCGTCCACTCGTTCTTCTAACGCGATATGATTTTTAAAAACCTGAAAGCCGGTCAGGGTGGCCTGATCCCGGTGGGCAACAACATCGGTCCATGTTGTCCGGTCCGGGTTCGCCAAGCTTGTTTTGGTCAGGCGGAAATTGACCGCGTTGTCGTTGGTGAGGACGTACAGGGTGTCCTCGCGATCTTGCACCTGGTAGCGAACATTGTCGCGTCGCGCAAAAATCAGTTGCGGAATTGCATGGTCATCGTGCGCGTCCAGCAGGTAGACTTCGGAGGTGATTTTGCTGTTGAGCTCGACCTGGATGAAGCGTTTGCTGTCGGATTCGGACAGGCTGATGTAGAACGCATCGTCCAACTCTTCAAGCAGCAGTTCGTCCTCGTTGGGATTTGTGCCAAGCCGGTGTCGATACAGCCGATCGGGTTTGTGTACCTGGTTAAGAGTGGTGTAGTAGATACAGGTGCTCGCGGCGTTCCAGGCGAAATTGCCGGCCGAGTTTTCCAAATTGACCGCAAGCATCTTACGGTCTTTGAGGCGGAGCACTTCGATGGTATATATTTCATTGCCCTTGCGGTCGGATGCATAGCCAATCATTTGGTGATTGGGACTGACCTCGAAATCTGCGAGCGCAAAATACGCATGGCCTTTAGCGAGGATGTTTTCGTCGACTAGCAGTTCTGCGGACGCCGGGTCGCCGACTCGCTGGCGCCAATGCGTTGAATAGTCGTCCTCCTGCCGAGATTTTGTGAAGTACTCGAACTCGCCCATTTTTACCGGCACCGAAGTGTCGGTCTTGACGATTCGGTTATACATCTCATCAACCAACTCGTCCTGCAGTCCGGTGGTGTGGGACAGGGCATGCGCGGCATATTCGTTTTCAGCCTTAAGGTAGTCAAGGACTGCGGTGTCGTCGCGCCCGTTCAGCCAATGGTAGGGATCTTCCCTGGCATCGCCATGTGCTGTATGCGTATGAGAGACTCTTGCAGCTTGCGGCGGCTGTGGATTCGATTTCATTTGGGGAGCATCAGCAATCAGGCACGGTCACTTAGCACGATCGCCAGCCACTTCAGATTTTCGCTGCTTTCTGCAACCAGTCGAACCATCATGGTCAGTGGTACCGACAGAAACATTCCGACGGGTCCCAGTACCCAGCCCCAGAATATCAAAGACATGAAAACGATCAGCGGCGACAGACCAAGGTGGCGCCCCGCGACGCGCGGCTCAATCACCGATCCGATGATGCTGTTGATCGCAATGTAACCAAGTGCAACCCAAAGCGCAGTGGTCGCATCAATTTGTAAAAGTGTAATCAGGACAGCCGGTACCGCGGCAATGATCGAGCCGATATTGGGTACAAAGTTCAAAAAGAAGGCCAGCAGCGCCCAGAGAATTGCGAAATCGACACCGAGAATCTGCAGCATGAGCCACACCAGTGCTGCGGTTGCCAGACTGGCGAGCGATTTAATGACCAGGTAGCGCTGCAGGTTTTGCTTGAAGCGCGCCAGCTGTGCCATGGATTCAGCGGGGCGTTTGATAATCTTCTCAAGTTTGGCAGGCAGTGTTGATACCTCGAACAGCATAAAGATGACCATCAGGAAAATCAAAAACGCATTCGCCACGAGTGAGCCGATTTCGTTCGCGACCCGACCCACTGCGGAGGCAACAGAAGGCGGATTGACAACATTGGCGATGTCAGTAAACTGGAACTGAATACCGAGTTTTGCCAGTGTACTGTGTGTCGCAGTAAAAAGGACTTCGAGGCGCTGCTCGTAGACCGGCAGCTGGTTTTGAAAATCAGCGATGGATTTGCCGACCAATGATGCCAGCAGCATCCCGATTCCGAAAATCAGCGAGATGACAACCAACAGCGCCAGGAACGTCGGCAGGCCTTTTTTTTCCAGCCACAACAGGGGCGGCGCGCTGAGCGTGGCAATGAAAAGCGCCAGCAGCACGGGCACCAGAATCGGGCTTGACACTTTCATGCCGGCTACGATAATGACGATGGCAGCCAGAAACAGGATGGTGTTTAACGAGGCGTTGGAACCGGATAACTGCACTGAACTTCGTGATGACGCAGAAAGCGCCAAATCAAACACAAAATAGGATGATGAGACTATATTGTATTAACTGACGCGTCATTGCCCGATCAATTCGAACAATTAACTCTGGAAACTAGCGAATATGACAGACAGCCCAGCCAGCCTGCAACTCATTAAGGATTTGGTGAGTTTCGATACCACCAGTCGCAACTCGAATCTCAAATTGATTGAATTCATCAAGGGTTACCTGGAAGCGTATGGATTACGCTCAGAGTTGGTATTTGATGCGACCGGCAAGAAGGCGAATCTGTTTGCCACCATCGGTGCGCCGGACAGGGGTGGGGTGGCATTATCGGGTCACACCGATGTGGTGCCAGTCGACGGCCAGGACTGGAACACTGATCCGTATGAGATTAATGAATTGGACAGCCGGCTATACGGGCGTGGCACTTCGGATATGAAAAGCTTTATCGCGGTTTGTTTGGCAAAGGTTCCCGAGATTATCGACATGAATCTCAACACCCCGGTTCACCTGGCGTTTTCCTATGATGAAGAAATCGGTTGTGTCGGTGTGCGTACACTGCTCACCAAATTAGCCAGTCGGGATAACAAGCCAACCGCCTGTGTCATCGGCGAGCCGACCAGCATGCAGGTGGTGCGGGCGCATAAGGGAAAAATTTCCAGACGCTGTTCGATACACGGCCTCGAATCTCATTCGGGCCTTGCGCATATCGGTGTGAATGCGGTCGAAGCCGCGGCAGAAATCATTGCGTTTCTCAAATCAGAAGCACGGAAATTTCGCGATGAAGGTCCCTTCGATGAAGAATTCAGTCCGTCTTATACGACCGTTCACACGGGCTTGGTCAAGGGTGGAACAGCACTCAATATCGTGCCCAAATTTTGTGAATTTGAAGCTGAGATCCGGCATTTGCCGGGTGATGATCCGCAGCTGGTTTGGGACCGTCTGCAGGCCTTCATTGATGCTGAGATTCTGCCGGAGATGCAGGCAGTATTCCCGCAGGCTAGCATCGACTGGCACGAGATCTCGACGATACCAGGTCTCGCGAGCAGTGATGACGGGCTGATTCGATTAACGCAGGAGATAGCCAGCACAAGCAAAACCGCGTGCGTGAGTTTTGGCACCGAGGGCGGGTTATTTGAGGAGATTGGCATCCCCGCGGTGGTGTGTGGTCCAGGATCCATAGAGCAGGCTCACAAACCCAACGAGTTCATCGAAATCGATCAGGTCAGGCAGTGCGAACGGTTTATTGACAAACTGATCAGTCGACTTGACTGAACGGGGAGGGGTATTGTAATGAGTCTTGTTTTGGTTGAGACGCAAGATAAGATTGCGCATTTTCGACTCAATCGCCCGAAAGTTCGCAATGCCTTAAGTCCGCAGTTGATCGAGGAGCTTTCTGACGCGTTCAAAAGTGCAGATACAGACGATGATATCCATGTAATTGTCTTAAGTGGTGTGGGTGATCACTTTGGAGCGGGCTATGATCTCACGGTGGATTGGCGGAATCTGTATGGCGGCAACAATCCGACAGGTACCAGGAGAATGCTTGCCGAATGTGTTGAATTCGAAATGAGTCCCTGGTCCTGTTCAAAGCCGGTGATTGCGATGGTACGCGGCTACTGTCTCGCAGGAAGCTGCGAATTATCAATGATGTGCTGTGTTACCTATGCGTCTGAAAGCGCGCATTTTGGGGAACCTGAAATTCAATTTTCCGCGGTCCCGCCAGCACTCGTGATGCCATGGGTTGTCGGGCTTCGACATGCGCGTGAGCTGCTCTATACCGGCGACATTATCGATGCCTCGGAAGCACTTCGGATTGGACTGGTGAACCGGGTTTTCAAGGACGATGAGCTCGAGGCTGAAACCATGCGTTATGCCAGGCGGGTGGCGGCGATTGATCCGGTCGCCGTACAGATGATGAAAACATGCATTAATTTCACGGCTGAGAACGCCGGTTTCAGGCAATCCATTCAGTACGGCATCGACAACGGGGCGATCGTTGAGGCGACTGAAACCGAGAGCTACCTAAGGTTCAAGGAGATTGCCGCGCGCGATGGCTTGACCGCTGCAATTCGCTGGCGGGAAGCACAATTTAAGTGACTGCATCAAGTTGGTTATTTTCAGGTCCAAATTGACCGCTTAAATCACGATGCTGGCATGGCAGCTGAAGCCGGAATCCATGAAATCTCTTTGTAGAGAAGGGGTAAAATCAAGACCATATACCCAGCATTTAGAGCATGTTAGAGAATACTCAAGATGCCTAACACTCACAAATATGGAGAATTAGTGATGAAATCAGTTAAATTCAGTCAATCTTTGGTCGCGGTCGCTGCAACAATTCTGGCAGCAGCGGTTTCGGTTCCTGCTGCATACGGTGAAGATGCTGTAAAAATTGGCTTTTTGGGTGGCTTTACCGGTCCGATTGAATCGCTTACCCCAGCCATTCAAATGGGTGCAGACATTGCGGCTGCGAACGTTAACGATGGCGGCGGGGTCATGGGCGCAATGGTTGAAGTAGTTACCGGTGATACAACCTGTGTCGATGCCACCGAAGCAGCCAATGCAGGCGACCGATTAGTCAACTCGGAAGGCGTGGCCGGCATTGTCGGTGCACTTTGTTCCGGTTCAACCATTTCAGCGGCAAACAATGCGGCGATTCCTGCGGGTGTGGTCGTCATTTCACCTGCGTCGACCAGTCCGGCTGTATCGGGTCTGGATGATAATGATCTCGTTTTCCGCACCGTTCCTTCCGATGCCTATCAGGGCGAATCAATGGCGAAACTCCTGATGGCCAAGGGGCTCAACCCGATTGCGGTTACCTATATTAACAACGACTATGGCAAAGGTTTTGCGGATGCCTTGTCCGGCGCTTTTTCTGCAATGGGCGGTACTGTTGCAGCCAATGAAGCACACGAAGACGGTAAGGCGGACTACCGCGCAGAAATCGGTTCGCTGGCATCAAGCGGTGCAGAACACCTGGTGGTGCTGGCCTATGCCGACGGTTCCGGACAAACCATCATTCGCCAGGCAGTAGAAGGCGGTGATTTTTCAAGTTTTGTCGGCGGCGATGGCATGGTTTCCCAGTCGCTGATCGATGGGGTAGGTGCCGAAGCGCTAGAAGGTATGGTGCTCACGCAAGCGGGATCACCGGCTGGAACCGGTTTGGACATGTACAACAGCGTGTTGGCTGCTGCTGGCGCTGAAGACGGAGTCTACATGGGGCAGGCTTACGATGCAGCATTTTTGCTGGCGTTGGCTATGCAGCAAAAAGGCTCAACTGACCGGGAAGGCATGAGTTCGGCGCTGCGTGCGGTCGCGAGCCCTCCGGGTGAGGTCATCTATCCTGGTGAGTGGGCTAAAGCAGTTGAGATTTTGTCCGCTGGCGGTGAAGTCAACTATGAAGGCGCAACGGGCAGTCAGGACTTCAACGAAAACGGCGATGTATCCGGCATCATCAATGAATCCGCGGTGCAAGGCGGAGAAATTGTAGAAATTGGTCAGATCATGTAAATTCCAACTCATCGTTACTCACTTTGGCTCGCGCCAAAGTTTGAGTCAAAAAAAAGAGGCGCAAGCCTCTTTTTTTTGGCTTTCAATACAGTGATGTTTCGATTGTCCAAATGCCTGACCTTCGTCCACTGACTGATTGCGGGTGTGCCGTGAATTTTCTTGCAGCGATTCGAATTGGCCAGCTTTTTGTTAAATCAAATCTGTCGTTCAGTCGGGCAACTATTGGATCCGCGGGGTGGCGCGTACCATCGTTACGCTTGCCCGCGGCTCATGCAGCGCCGAAACTGACCGCACTTTCAATGAACCAGCCGGCTCGACGAGCAAATCAATTCAGGAGATTTTGTTCAGTCGTTCCGGAATTAAACCGCGCGGTACAAATCGAAGTGCAAGTGTAATGGTCAGGCCGACAAAAAAGACGCGTGCCTGCAGTGCGCGCGTCATGAGGTCAGCGGGCGCTTCCCAGTCAAACCACAAACTGCCCAGTTCGCGAACGGACTCGAATAACAAAAGGGCAACTGGTTCACCCATCAGCCATATGATATAGACTGCTACCGCGCCGAATATAGCCCCCAGATTATTGCCGGCGCCGCCAACCAGAACCATCACCCAGACAAGAAAGGTGTGCTTAAGTGGTGTGAATCCCGATGGGTCAAATATTCTCGCGAAACTGATGAGTGCTGCACCGCCGAATCCAATCAGCCCGGAGCCCAAAACGAATATCTGCAGCCGTCTGAGATTAATATCCTTACCCATTGCTGCCGCAGAAACTTCATTGTCCCGGATGGCCCGCATCATCCGTCCCCATGGCGCACGATAAGCCCGCTGCAGCAGTACAAAAATTACCGCGACCATGATCGCGGTTAGTGCCAGGTATGCCGACCTGGCGGCGACAAATCCTATGTCATTTGGCGTCGGCACCGGCCAGGGCAGTGGTGATACGGTCAGGGTACCGCGCGTTAACCAATCGGCATTTTTGAGAATTGCCTTGATAATCTCTGCAATGCCGAGTGTTGCAATAGCGAGATAATCGGCTCTTAGTCCGAGGCAGGCTTTGCCAATCCAATAGGCCACAAAGGCTGCAGCCAGGCCGCCTAGTATCCAGCCCAGTAATACAGGAAGTCCCAACCCTCCAATGAATCCCGACTCAGTTTCGATCAGCTTGGCGACGGGCGCAAGTTCGTTATTGAAGAACAAAAAAGCAGCGGCCAGACCGACCATGACACACACAGCTTTGAGTTTGCCGCGGATACCAATCCGATGAATTTGAGTGAGGCCAACGACTGCCAGCACAATGACTGCGACCTCGATAAGAAAGAAACCTAAGGCTTTAGCGCCTTCAGAACCCCAGAACGCATCATTAACCGGAAAGGCGACGACCATTGTGATAAATCCGCCTATTGCAACAAATCCCATCCCGCCCGCATTAAATAGTCCGGCATAGCCCCACTGCAGTGTCAGCCCCAATGCTAGAATCGCGTAGCAGGCAGCTTCCGCGAGCATCCGCAGGGTATAAGCCTGGCCGAAGAATGCCACGATTGCCACAATCGCCAGGCCAACCAGCGAAAAGAGCAGGATTTCTCGTCTGTACTGGTCGATATTCACAGCACTTGACCCTTGAAGATTCCGGTCGGGCGCCAGATCAGTACGGCGATCAAAATGACAAAGGGTACGATGATTTTGTATTCGGTTGGCACAAAGGCCATACGGGCTGGAATATCGATCCATTCAGGCAGAAATTCGGCGCTCGGCCGCAGCAGAATTGACCAGTTGAAAATGGCCAGCGTTTCAGAGAATCCCACCAGCAATCCGCCCGCGATTGCACCATAGGGTCGACCGATTCCGCCGACAATTGCCGCGGCAAAAATCGGCAACAGTAAATTAAAACTGAGATCAGGTTTCAGGACCACATCAAGCGACAGCAGCGTCCCTGCAACGGCCGCCAGCGAGCCGGCAATAATCCATGTTGCGCGGACGATCTTTTCCGTATTGATGCCGGAGACCAGGGCCAGATCAGCATTGTCTGACATGGCGCGCATTGCTTTGCCGAGTTTCGTATGGGTCAGAAACCAATGCAACGCAAAAATACAGACGATACTGGTGATGATGAGCAGCACCTGCGGTTCAGAAATGACAATATCGCGCGAGGCCAGCTCGAATGGTACATCGAATCGAAACACATCTTTTTTTTCGTCCTGGAAAAAACTTCGTGGCGAGGTGCCAGCGAACAGCCTTACCAGGCCGTGGAGCATGAGTGTCACGCCGAGCGAAGCCACCAGCAGCATGACTGGCCTGACTTTTCTTTCCCGCAGTGGACGGTAGAAAAGACGATCGACAACAATTGCGAACGCAGCCAGACAAATGATCGCGAGCGGCAATACGACAAACCCGGTAGGAAGCCCGATCAATGCGCCTGCGCCAGGCATCAGGGATGCGAAGATAAATGCGATATAGGCACCGACCGTCATCATGTCGGCATGCGAAAAGTTGGCAAAGCGCAAAATCCCAAACACCAGGGTTACCCCGATTGCACCCAGCGCGTAGATGCAGCCGATAATCGTTCCCGATATCAGCACCTTGTTTACAAAGAAGATCAGTTCGTTCAATTGAGATCAACCGCCCAGAAAACTCTTTGCCACTTCAGGATCATTCAACAGGTTCTCGCCACTGTCGGTGTAGAGGTTTTTGCCCGCTGCCAGCACAAATCCGATGTCCGCAATTTCGAGTGCCCGGCGGGCGTTTTGCTCGACAATTAGAACACCAACGCCGCGCGCGGCGATCGCTTTGATCCGTTCGATAATCTCGTATACGAATGCGGGCGAGAGTCCCACTGTTGGCTCGTCGAGCAGCAAAAGGCGCGGGCCGATCATCAACGCGCGTGCGATTGCGACCATCTGACGTTGCCCACCGGACAACTGGCCGGCCACCGCGGTTGCTTTTTGCTTCAATGGCGGGAATAAATCATACATGTTGTCAATGACGCTCGAAAAATCATCGTTTCTGATGAATGCACCCATTTCCAGATTCTCGCGTACGGTGAGCGAAGGAAAGATGTTCATTTCCTGGGGTACATAACTGATGCCGAGAGATACGCGCTGATCCGGTGGGACATGGGTAACGTCGTCGCCAGCCAGTGAAACAGTCCCCTGAGTCAGTTGAATCAGTCCGAAGACACTTTTCAGGGCGGTTGATTTTCCGGCTCCATTCGGACCAACAATCACGCCGATTTGGCCGCTGTCGATCGACAGGTCAATACCGTTGAGTACGGGTTCACCACCGTAGCCGGCGACAATGTTACTGGCCTTGATCAGCATCTTTTCGAGCGCGAGTCACTTTGTCTGAACGCTGCCGCCAAAGTAGGCCTCAATGACCTGCGGGTTGTTCAATACTTCTTGCGGCGTACCCTGTGCGGCAACCTGTCCTTCGACCATGACAGCAACCTTGTGACACAGCCGCGAAATAAAATCCATGTTGTGCTCAATAATAAAGAAAGTCTTGCCTAATTCCCGGTTGAGCCGGATGATGTTCTCTGACAGGCGGTTCAACAAAGTGTGGTTCACGCCGGCTCCGAGCTCATCGAGCAGGACGATTTGTGCATCGACCATCAGTGTGCGTCCGAGTTCGAGCAGTTTTTTTTGCCCACCGGACAGGTTGCCGGCCAATTCGTTTCTGACATGTGCCAGACCTAGAAACTCTAAAACCTCCAGTGCTTTTTCTTTCAGTTCGATTTCCTGCGCATTGAAAATCGATGGTCGAAAAAGAGCATTGAAGAGATTCTCTCCCTGCTGCAAAGCGGGAACCATCGTCAGATTCTCAATGGTGGTCATATTGGAGTACTCGTGCGGAATCTGAAATGTGCGCAGCACACCGTGTGAGAACATCTCGTGTGCAGGCAGGCCGGTGACATCGACGCCGTTTAATCGTACGCTGCCATGGTCTGGTTGGTGAACACCGGCTACGATATTGAATAGTGTGGACTTACCAGCGCCATTCGGTCCGATCAAGCCTGAAATTAAGCCTGTTTCCAATTCCAGATTACAGTTTTGAACTGCATAAGAGCCGCCGAAGCTCTTGCTGACTTTGTGAATTTCCAAAATAACGGGCATTGACTGGAGGCTATTGGAGATCGTTTGACCGGCCGGATTTTGTCTGCAAACCTGTTCTCAGTTGCAATTTTAAGGTTGAAAGAACGTATTTATAAACAAATTTGGCATGTATATTGGTTGTCGCAACCAAAGATTCTGATTCTTGTTGGATAGCAGGTTCATGGGTAAAAAAACCTCGAAACCCAATCAATTTTCACCAGTTCGATATAGCTCCTTTAGCAACTGGGTTTAAGTGATCCAGCTTACCTGCTGCAAGCCGTTCATCTTCATGGTCTGTGTTGCTCGCTTGCAGAATTATTGACGGTCATTTGTTATGTATTCTCGCTTAAAATTGAGCCGCAACAACATTGCTGACGAGGGTGCCTGGCGGCTATTTGTTCGATTTTCCACTGACCGAATCCATATTGTCGGCAGTTCGCGGCAAAGAACGAACCCGTTTCAAGATATAGATCATGTTTCCCGGGCGGGTGAGAATTCGCGAATAACTGTACCAATGTAGCCTGTTGCGCCGAAAAACTTGCGAATTACATGCGTGAAAGGCGCGCAACACACAAGGAGAAATAGTCATTCAAGCAAAACTGACAGATCTTACCAAATGGAACGAACGACCCATTCGATTGGCGATCGTTTCTGACACTCATGGATACATTGATCCGGGCATTGTTCATCTCGTTGCCGGCTGCGATGCGGCGATTCATGCCGGTGACATTGGATCGGCATCCGTGCTCGAAGCACTGCGTCCCAAAGCAGAACTGATTTTCGCAGTTGCGGGCAACAACGACATCGCGCCAAGATGGGACCGCAGCGAAAAAGCTGTTGTCAATACCTTGTCTGATCAGCACACAATTGTGTTGCCAGGCGGTACGATTTCAGTCGAACACGGTCACGCGGTATACGATGACAATATGAATCGATTTCATCAAGCACTAAGGAAGCGTCATCGGGCAAGCCGTGCAGTCGTCTATGGGCATACCCACGTTCGACTCTTTGATCGAAGTGAAAAACCCTGGTTATTGAATCCAGGGGCAGCGGGTCTGGTTCGGAACTACGGCGGACCTTCGTGCCTGGTCTTGGAGGTGCGGGACAAAGACTGGACTGTTACCGAACATGTGTTTTCCGGTCAAGTCGAATCAGCAACAGCCGCGGCAACTTGATTCACCACCTTGCTATTGCCTTTGGGCAGGTGTGAGGGCGTCGCTTAAGCCCGAGTTCCTTGTACCTTGGCCAGGTAGGCGTGCATGATTTGGGAGGGATCGCTCATCAGGCGCTTTTTCCATTCGCCCAGCCGTACACCGGTTTGCACCAGCCCGCGCAGTATGCCGACATGCTGGGTCAGTCCGATCGCCAGCGCGCCGACCAGCACATCGTCCCTGAATTCGAGCCGTAGATAGCGATTGTGCGGTTGGTCTTCCACGCGGGTGCTGTCGCCACCGTCGATGCCATCCCAAAGTCCGAAAGAACTGGTGATCAAGCCCAAAGTGTTCAGCACATTCATGGACAGACTGCCGCCGTAAGGCATGGGATCTCCCGCCATCTGGCACGCGGCAACTCTGCCATGCTCACTCGCGGTTGGCTGAATTGCGTGCACTTGCTGTTCACCGGTGCTTCGGTCCGGTCCCTGTGCAACATCGCCGGCCGCGAAAACATTGTCAATATTTGTCTTAAGGTTCCAGTCAACCAGTACTCCAGCATCGGTCTTGATGCCACTGCCTTCCAGAAATCCTGTATTTGAGCGAACACCTGCTGCGCAAACGATGTGATCAGCCACGATAGACGAGCCATCACCCAACTCAATTTCAAGTGAATCATTTTTTTCCACGACATTTTTCGCAGCAGTCCCGGTACGGACTTTGACGCCCTTGGCTTGACACCAGCGCTCGATCATATTGCCGCCCGGGCCGTCCATCATTCTAGCCAACATTCGGTCTGCCAATTCGATGACAGTTAGTTCCAGCTTCATTTCAACCAGTGCCTGCAGCACGATACAACCAATGAAACCTGCGCCAAGCAGTACGACCCGATCACCTGCCTTTACTTCACTTAAAATTCGATGTGCGTCAGTCAAAGTCCAGCAGTTGTGCACCCGAGGTGAGTCCATCCCGCCTATCGGCGGTCTGATTGCGCTCGCGCCCGTAGCAAGCAACAGCCGGTCGAAGGATATCCCGGTTCCGTCTTTCAGTGAGATTGAATGATCCGCGGGGTGAACCTGGGAGACCGAATCGTTGAGAACGTTGATTTCCAAACTTTCGAAATGATTCTCTGCGTGGCGAAGATAGGTCCCGTCTTCAGCGACATCACCTGCCATGAGATACGGTAGTGCCATGCGGGAATAGGCGGGGTAGGGCTCATCACCGATCAGGGTAATCGAGTCGTTCGGTGACTTTTTTCGCAGTGTTTCAGCCGCGATTACGCCGGCAGGACCGGCTCCAACAATTACATGATGCACTTTGGTTTCCCCGTCGATAGGTGACGCGATTGGCGAGCAGGAATCAGGCGTGTGCTTCCAGTGCTGAATCGCGCATTTTCGAGTAGCCAGTCCAGTCGGCATCGACATAGACGATGGCGTCAGTTGGGCAAACTTCAGCGCACTGAGGGTCTCCACCGCAAAGATCGCATTTGATCACTTTTCCGGTGCTGGAGTTATAGTTGACCGTCCCAAATGGACAGGCAATGGTACAGACCTTACAGCCGACACAAATTGAATCGTTAACTTCCTTGGCCCCTGTTTGTGCATTGACCGTAATCGCCTCGACCGGGCAGGCGTGCAGACACCAGGCTTCTTCACACTGGGTGCAGGTATAAGGAATTGTAGTTAGCCCGTGCTCAAATTCAAATACTTTAATTCTGGACTTGGCTGGATTGAAGACGCCTTCGTTCTCGAATGAGCAGGCGAGCTCACATTGCAGGCAACTGGTGCACTTTGCCGGGTCGATAACTAGTGACTTGTACATTGTGTTGGCTTCTCCTCTTTCAGTGCGAATTGAGCGGGCTCGATGTTCAAACCTGAAATTCACGCTTTCATTGTTGGGTGCTTATTTTAGCAAATTCCTAAACAGGTACAATCAAGATATTTCGCATCGCAAATTCAAGGTGTCAGAAAGTTTGACAGAGCGAAGATTTGCATTCATTGATATATATATCCATTATATCAATGTTTTAAGTGTTTTACGCAAACAACATCTCTTTGTTTTTGAAAAATTTACTTTTTTGGAGGTGCAAGTTGAGCGGGGGAGAACCTGTTACTTTCGGTAAACCTTCGGTCGATGGTCAAAATGGTGCCAGAAGACTGGTAAAAGTCATTTGAATTAAAATAGTTCGCATGAGTCAAAGAGCATTTCCAAAACCACCGCCAGCCGATTCTCTGCCTGAGGAGGTATGGTTAAAGCGTACAGACCGTTCTGATGCCGGTCGTGAACCGTTCTTTTACGGAAG
>JAJDZL010000253.1 GCA_022824665.1 Gammaproteobacteria bacterium
CCCATGTCGGACTCGGGCTCGCGACGGGTGCGCGCGACTACAGCCTCGGCTGGCGGATGACGCCGGATGACGCAAGCGCGCCCGATGTCTCCGTCGGTCTCAGGGCGACCCGGCGGGAGAGCGATTACACCCAGCCGGAGCATATCTTCGGGTTCGAGGTCCAGACGACCTGGTGAGGCGGTGAGCGCGCCGCGCGCTGGGTGCGGGCGATCTCGCGAAAGCCTGGGCCTTGCTCCGGCTTGACAGGAAATACCGGGCGGCGTAGACCGAACACGCCGCCCGGCTCCGATATGAGGGCTGCACAGCGATTTGGGAGCGCGACCGCCGCGATACCGAACGGGACTGGAGCCTGCTCGCCCTCGAAAACCCGGACGGCGATGCGGTCTTAGCCTTCTTCGACACGCCCATGCTGGAGGGCGAGGGCTCGGCCACGGCGATGCCGCTGCTGGCGATGCTGGATATCACCGATACCGCCCGTCCCAAGGCTGACTATGTCACAGCTTGGGCATGATTTGATCGTGATTTGATCGAGAGTGCTTGCAGATGCGCGGTGCTATTTCGAAAACACACAAAAACAATGCTTTACCCGATTTTTACTAATTTTCCGGATTTGACCAGGATTTGACTGGAAATGGAATCGATGGCGCAGCATAGACACAGCATCCACAGGGAGAAGGTAAAACAAAAACATCTCATTACCGGGCTTGAGAGGAGCGAGGGCTACGAACGTCGCGTTGGATCAAAAAAGAGCGGCACATATGAGGGTGAAATCCATTTCGACAAACCACTTGCGATGGATCGGAGGCTTGTCCTTCGTTTCATCCAGAGCACGCAGCCCGAGGCATGGGAGAAGCTTGAGCAGCATTACACCGCATCGGTGGAAGAGGTGTTTTTCGAGCAGCTCAAAACGGCACTGAAAGATCGCGGTCTCCCAAATATGTTTCTTCATGAATATCACCGCTTGGAGAAATGCTTACCACTACCAAGTCGGTTTTCTGCTTCACCTCGATTCCAACGCTAAAATTTGTTCCCTCGATCACTTTTTTCAACCGCCTAATTCCATACAACCAGTGTCAGTTTTGCTGAACACATAGACCGGCCTTGCTACATCATGCACAGTATCCCGGCAGGACACAAAAAACGAAACCAATCGGATCAATGACCGATGTTTAAAGGCGGACTCAATCGCACTATGCCGACGACTATGCTTCAAGACGTAGCAGCATAGTGCGGCTACACCACCTCATGAGCATCAAACTCGTCTCGCAGTTTGGTCAACGCGGTCTTGCCAAGCGGTGTTCTCGGTAAATCTTCAATGACCGCACAGCGCACAATCTGGTTGTGGGAAGAGGTCTTGGCATTAAATTTCTTCAGAATTTCTTTTGCCTTGGGACCGCATTCAGCAGGATTGTCCATTGAAAAAACCACAGCCGGACGCTGGTCAATCTCAATAATGCCCGCCTCCTTCACACCTGCATAGCGTTCAAGCAGCGTCTCAAGCTCTTCAGGAAATACGTTCTTGCCGGCCTCAGTGATGATGATACGCTTGAGCCTGCCGGTCAGGCACAGGTTCCCCGACGCATCCGTGTGACCGATATCACCAGTGCGAAACCACTCACCCTTCATGACTTCGCGGGTCAACGCTTCATCCGAATAGCCCAGCATGATATTGTGTCCTCTTACCAGCACTTCTCCATTGCCCAGCTCATCGGGCTCATCGATCATCACCTCAACGCCCTCGATCGGATATCCGACACTGTCAAAGTTAGTGGGGAAGGCCTCCTGCACGCAGGTTACTGGAGATGTTTCCGTTAAACCATACCCCTGGCGTAAACTCAGGCCTAGATTGCGAAAAAATTTTGCGATGCTGGGGTCCAGTCGACTTCCACCGCTAACCCAATACCTCAAATTCGGGCTCAGCTGCTTGCGTAGCGGCGCGTTAAGAATCTTTCTCAAGCCAAGTGGCAAAGCACCGAGCAGCGAAACATAGCCGCGCAACGCGAAACTGCCTTCACGGAATTTCTTCTCCATACCCTGCTTGATATTCCTGTATAGCCTGGGTACAGCCAACACAACTGAAACCTCTTCTTCTTTCATCGCGTCAAGCACTTCCTGAGCAGTCAGTACCTTAGGCAGAACAATCGATGCGCCGCAGTAAAGTGGCAAGAGCATGCCACCGACCAATTCAAACGTATGCGAAAGCGGCAGCAGACTCAAAAAGCGATCCTTTTGGTCAATTGTGACGATTTTGCTGCAAGCGACAAAATTTGAGGAGATATTGGTATGCGATAGGCGCACTATTTTTGGTGTGCCTGTCGAGCCTGACGTGTAAATTCGTATGCACTCTTCGGAGCTCAAGCCATTCAGTGGCTGGGCGGACTCTTCGTCCGATAACCCGGAGGTGATTTGCAGCGGCAGCAACGGATATTCGACGCCGTCAAGTTTCGAACCCGGTTCGTGGACAAGAATCAGCTTCGGATTCACCGCAGACAGCTGGGTTTTAATGTCCCCTTCGCTATTGCCAATATGAACCGGTGATAGTACCGCACCAACTTTCCAAACCGCAAGAGCACCCACGCCCCACTCGGGACTATTTGGGCCAATTAACGCAACTGTGTCTCCTTTCGCAATGCCATTTTGGCGAAGCAGCGCAGCCATATGTAGCGCACTGTCATGAATATCCCCATACGTGTAGGTGACGGATGACCCGGATTTCTGTCTTCGTATCCATGCGGTTCTTGATTTATTTGACTTGAGGCGTGGTGCCAGCACCTCCCAAACGTCCTGCGTCATTTTCCGATTCCCTCCTGAATTTGCCTGATCAAACAGACAGAATCGATATTGCAATCATTTCGGTCGCGGGTTACAGCTATTTACCAAATTCTACGCAAATTAACGCGCCCGCGCGTGATTTTCTTGCAATTTTTTCGTGCTGAATCAGTACGGTTGACGAAAGGTTACCACAATTGCGCATCGCATGCGCCTCATCAAGGGTATCGCCCGGCACAGATAATGCACCAGCACGACCACTCGGTCGTTCTATAGCACTGCTTCCAAAGCCGTGATCAGGCGATCAACTTCAGCGGCACTGTTGTAATGCACCATGCTGATGCGCGCGACGCCCCCACTCGTACCAAAACCCAGTGCATCGATCAAGCGCCGTGCATAGAAATCTCCAGCACCGATGCCAATGTCCTTTTTTCCGAGCAACTCGGCAATTTCGGCCGGTCGCCGATTTTTTGCAACGAAGGAAATCGTCGGGACGCGCGTTTTCGCATCAACCTTTGAAGTACCGATAATGCGCACGTTTTGCCGAGAACTCAAATAATCCATGAGTGGACGAGCGAGTGAATCTTCATGATCGGCAAAAAGCTCAAAAATTTTCTGATAGCGCTCGCTTGCGGTGCAATCGCGCACATCATAATGACGCTCAAACACACGATCGAAGTACTCGGCAATCCCTTCGATCGATGCGGCGGTTTCGTGTAAGTAACCGCCCGGCTGAAGTTTGTAGGGTAAAGCAGAATTGGTGAAGAAAAAATGATTCTGATTTTCCATTTTGAGCAAGTGTTCGCGTTTGCCACACAAAACGCCCAAATGAGGACCATAAATCTTGTACAGGCTGAATAGCAGAAAGTCAGCGTTTGATTCCTTGAAATTGAGCGCACGGTGGGGTGCGTAGGCCACTGCATCCACGCAAAGCAGCGCACCAGCTGAATGCGTCAGCTCAGCGATTGTTTTGATGTCATTGATCGTACCGGTAATGTTTGAGCACCAGGTGCAGCACACCAGGCGGGTCCGGTCACTCAGCAAGGCTGCCAGCCTGTCAACGCCACCCAGACTTGCAGATTCGGGGTCGACCCGCCACTCCCTGATAACCACACCAGCGTCCTCAAGCCTGCGCCACGCGCCAATGTTCGCCTCGTGATCAAGGTTGGTTACCACAATTTCGTCGCCGGGTTTCAGCGACGGTCTTAACGCATTCGCCAGTACGTAAACATTCAAAGTTGTTGAATGCCCGACAATCACTTCGCGGGGATTGGCATTGACCATTTCCGCAAGTTTGCGGTGACTGCGATCGATGCGTTCAGCAGCCTCTGCAGATGCGCGATAATCAGCGCCTGGCTGAACTTGATTTCGACGCATATAGTCGTAGACGCGATCGCTGACTGTTGCGGGGACGAATGTGCCCCCGGCATTTTCAAAAAATGCCCATTCGCCAAGATTTGGAAATTGGCTGCGTATGAACTGCAAGTCGTATTTCGCTGTATTCATGACTGTTGACATCACCCTCCTGCTTGAATTCAACAAATTTCGAATTTGGGTTAGCGCACGTACTCTGATGCTGACTTCACGTCTCTTTTGACAGGTGTTGTATGATAATCTGAACTGTGAAGTGGAACGACCGACAAATAACAAATCGTGACGGAATTTCAGCATGACATCAACTAATTTGCCGGATGATCTGTCAAATTCAGTCGCGCACGCGCTGCGTGAAGACCTGGGACCGGGGGACATTACTGCCGCGCTGATTGACCCTCAGCTCATCACAACTGCAACGCTCATCGCGAGACAAAAAGCCATTCTTTGCGGCGCACCCTGGTTCGACGAAGTCTTCCGGCAGGTCGACCCAACGGTTGAAGTCAACTGGCTAGCCGATGAAGGCTGCGAGCTTGCACCAAATCAGACTGTCTGCCGGATACACGGAAAAGCCATTTCGATCTTGAGCGCGGAGCGAACTGCACTTAACTTTCTACAGACC
>JAJDZL010000133.1 GCA_022824665.1 Gammaproteobacteria bacterium
CATAAAGACTGAGTTCGTTCAACTCGTAGCAAGCAAAGAAATGGGCGCAATCAGGGAGAGATAAAATCCAACTGATGGGAGCGAGAACGAACCATCACTATCGTCAGCACGGTCACACTTTATTAACAGATAATTTCTTTCATCCTGAACATCCAGCAACTGAAATAATCACTTGGGATTCTGCCGCTCCTATCGAAATCCGGAAACACTGATCACAGACGTCTCAATTGACTTGCATCGGTTTCGCTCATGGGATCGCAACAGGATCAGGAAGGTGATGCTGAACAAAGGGCCTTTGTCCCGAACACCTCGCCAGCTGTCCAAGCCTTGCAAATGGTTTTTGATTTCAATCGATTGCGGTCTCTCTCACCAGTGTATGCGCATCATGCACACCAATTGTGATCGCAAGGCTCGCTCATTGATTCTACTATTGAGTTCTCTCTATAATTTCTCTTTCCTTGCTGACCATCAGTAATCAAATACGGCCGATAGAGAAGCCAAGTACCTGACTGTGTTGCTTAGGCTGTATACCCACAATGCAAAAGAATCCAAACTCTACACTCCTTCCTAGCTTGGCTGTTGCACTCAGCGGTGTGATTTGGGGACTGTTCTGGATTCCAATTCGGCAGATGGATGCACATGGCGTAACGTCTTCATGGTCTCTTTTTCTCAGCCTCGGTGTCACTGCACTTTGCTTTTTGCCGTTTTTCTTCCGACAGTGGCAAAAAACCGGGCGGCTGCCCTGGGGAGTGCTGCTCACAGGTCTAATGTCCGGCATTTGCATAGTCTTCTATGCAGTCTCACTGTTGCTGACAGAGGTCGTAAAGACGGTACTGCTGGTTTATCTCATTCCGGTTTGGAGTACGATCCTGGGACGAGTACTGCTCAAGGAAACGATTACGCCTTATCGAATCAGTGCAGTGATATGTGGCCTGGCAGGGCTGGCAGTCATTCTTGGCATTGCCGAAGGAATCCCGAAGTTTTCCAACATCGGTGACTTGCTGGCGTTAATTGGTGGATTTTTCTGGTCTTATGCAACAGTACGTATCCGCGCCGATGAAACGGCAGCAGTCTGGGAACAGGTCGGTGCATTCTATATCGGCGGTGCCGCCGTTGCATTGGTCTTTATCTTGTTTCCACCGCCCGGACTCGCAGCAGCGCCAACCACTGAAATGGTATTTGACGCCCTTTTCTGGCTGATCATTTTTATTGTCGCCTACCTGCCATCGATTTTTCTCATGTTCTGGGGCGCGCAGATATTAAGTCCTGGGCGGGTTGGAATCTTGCTGCTGACAGAGGTCATTTTCGGTGTCATTTCCGCAGCGTTTCTTGCCGGCGAACCGGTTGGCTGGACTGAAATCATCGGTACAGTGCTGATTTTCAGTGCCGCAGTTATTGATGTATCTGATCGATTGAATGCATCCAACTGATTGCGCACCGGACTTTCGATTCGACTTGCGTAGCGCAGGCTATAGTAACGAGTTCACCGACAACGTCTACTGCCTGCTGGAGAAACCCTTGGGGTTTTTTGGTTCAGTGAGCATATAAACGCCGACCAGACCACCCCGCCCGATGATAGGGAACTCTTGAAGAAATTCGTTGACCGTACCGACTGTCTCGGTCCGGTAATTTGAACTTGCAGGCTTGAGCGAGCGAGTTTAATCCAACTCGCAACGACTCGATTACTCGACAGCCCGTTCAGGCTGTGTCTCGCGCTGCGATTCAGTCCACGCTTCAGCTTGATAAACAGGCGCATCTGAAGGCGGCAGCGGTTCTAAACCGCGGATGCTGTCAGCCAGTTTCTCTGCCATCATGATCACTGTTGCATTGAGATTGCCGCTGATAATGCTGGGCATAATCGATGCATCGACCACCCGCAGCTGCTCGGTGCCATGCACCCGACCGGACGAATCAACGACTGCCATCTCTCCAGTACCCATGCTGCAGGTGCAGGAGGGGTGATAGGCACTTTCGCACTTCGCCCTGATATAAGCATCGATTTCACTATCAGAGGTTACCGACGGACCTGGTGACAATTCAGCGCCGCGAAATCGATCAAATGCCGGTTGCGCAAATATTTCCCGGGTCAACCTAAATCCGTCGCGAAACTCACGTCTATCCTGCTCAGTTTCAAGATAGTTAAACAAAATCTCGGGCTTGACTCGCGGGTCGTTTGATACGGACCTGATTGAACCCCGACTGGTCGGTCGCATAGGACCCATGTGAGCCTGAAATCCGTGCCCCTTGGCCGGTGCCCTGCCGTCGTAATTTGCCGCGACCGGCAAGAAATGAAACTGAATGTCGGGATGCTCAACACCAGCTTGTGTGCGAATAAAGCCACCGGCTTCAAAATGACTGGAAGCGCCCCAACCTTTTTTGGTCATCATCCATTCCAGCAGTACCATAGCCTGTTTGTGAACCTTAAGTGCCGGATAAAGTGACACAGGCTCTTTGCAGCTGTGCTGAACGTATACCTCAAGGTGATCCTGTAAATTGGCACCGACTCCTGGGAGATCAACCACAACTGGTGCACTAATCTGCTTGAGGTCTGCCGCAGGACCAATGCCGGAGATATGCAGCAGCTGCGTCGAATTGACCACGCCACCGCAAAGAATGACCTCTCGCTCCGCGCGCACTGTCCTTACCCGATTTTTAGCGAGAATTTCAACACCGATTGCGCGCGTCTTGTCAAACACAATCCGGGTTGCCAGCGTTCGATTCTGGACATGCAGATTGCTACGCGACGCGGCCGGCTTCAGATAAGCGTTCGCAGTGCTCCATCTTACACCGTCATTCACGGTCATATCCATGGACCCAAATCCTTCCTGGCGAAAGCCGTTCTGGTCGCTGGTACGACCGTAGCCCGCCTGCGCCCCTGCTTCGATAAACGCATCAAACAATGGATTACCACTGGCCGGGGTGGTGACCACCAGGGGTCCGCTGCCACCGTGGTAGGCATCAGCGCCCGCCTTCCGAGTCTCTGCCTTGATGAAATACGGCAGGCAATGTGCGTAGGACCAGCCGTCATCGCCGGTTTCTTTAGCCCAACGGTCAAAGTCGTATGCATGACCCCGAACATAGGCCATGCCGTTAATCGAGGATGAGCCACCCAGTACGCGGCCGCGTGGGCAGTCAAGTATGCGATTATCGAGATAGGGTTCCGGCAGGGTCTTGTAAGCCCAGTTAAATCGCGTACCGTTCAATGGGCGGGAAAATGCGGCCGGCATCTGCAGCATCCAGCTGCGATCATTTGAACCAACCTCAATCAGCAGTACGCTGACATCCGCATCTTCAGTCAGACGATTAGCCAGCACGCAGCCCGCAGAACCGGCACCAACAATGACATAATCAAAACGCTCTACCACAATAAAACCCCATGTTCGGTCGGCAACTGATTCATCGGTGAATTACAAGACTATCTTCTTCTCGTTCATCTGTGCGCGCCGTTCCAGTCCCAGCTGAATTAGCCGGTCCAGCAGCTCAGAGTAGCTGATGCCACTTGCTTCCCACAGTTTAGGGTACATGCTAATGGGAGTAAACCCAGGCATCGTATTGATTTCGTTAATGTAGATACTGTAATTGTCCCGACGAACAAAAAAATCTACCCGGGCAAGTCCCGCGGCATCCACGGCCAGGAAAGCCTGCATCGCATAAGTTTGAATTTTTTCAATGACTGACGCTGGCAAGTCAGCCGGGATAATCGCCTGCGAGAGATTGTTGATGTATTTGTCATCATAGTCATAGAACTCTCCACCCGGCACAATTTCACCGACAGTTGACGCTTGCGGCTGATCGTTGCCGAGTACAGAAACCTCAACTTCATAGCAATTCTCCATACTGCGCTCAATAACCAGTTTGAGATCGAACTTGGCAGCCAGATCCATTGCCTGACACAACTCGTCGGTATTTTTAACCTTGCTGATTCCCACGCTGGAACCAAGATTGGCCGGTTTAACAAAAATCGGATAACCAAGCGCTCGCTCAATTTCCGTGATAACAGCGCTCCTTGCCGTCTGCCACTGATGCTTGCGAACAACGAGGTATTCCGATTGAGGTATGTTTTCAGCAGCAAATACCGCCTTGGCGACTGCTTTATCCATACCAACCGCAGAGCCGGTAACGCCTGAGCCGACATATGCGATGCCAGCAAGCTCCATGAGCCCCTGCACCGTTCCGTCCTCACCGTAAGGACCATGCAGAATCGGAAAGATGACGTCTAGCTCAGCAATTGATTGCGAAAGCGCGCTTTTGTCGGCGCGGGCGATGATCTTGCCGGCTCCAATGTAATCCATACTGACCTCAGTCTGGCCGGCCGGGTTAACGGTCCCTGAATCAAGAACCGGCACCGATTCGTCTGCCAGCACCCACTGACCCGATTTGCTGATGCCAATGAGACTGATCTCATATTTTTGGGGATCCAGTGCCGCGTAAATGCAACGGGCCGAGGTTACCGACACCTCGTGCTCACAGGATCTGCCGCCATAGAGCAATCCGACCCGAATTTTTTGATCAGCTTCCATCTGGTTTGCCGCTACTGGGAAAAAGGAACATACAACGGCATGTTGAAACGCCGTCTAGTTGAAATTTTTTCGCTCGAAACAAAGGCAAACAACGACTTGTAGAGCGTGCCGCTCAATTGGCAAAAAAACTGTCTGACGAATGCGCGTCAAGGTATTCTTCTACGACTTCTCGATAAACCGCCTGGATTTCCCGGGTGCGGTCGCCCCCACCCCTCGGAAAGTCCAAAAACTCACCTTCAAGCACCTCGAGACAATAAACCGGCATAACTTCGCGGGTTGCACTGGTCACGAAACACTCGGTCGCGCTCGCCAGTTCTTCACAATGAATCTGTCGTTCGGAAGCATTGATACCGCGCTCGGCACAGCCGGAGAGTATTGCAGCTTTCGTCAGTCCGCGCAGGTTGCCCGTCCCGGGCGTCACCACTTCGTCGTTGATCACGAACCAGACATTGCTGTTTGACGCCTCTGTGACATACCCTTCAGCATTCAAAATCAGGCTTTCATCCGCCCCTTTTTTGCGCGCCTGCATCACCGCAATCACATTATTCAGGTAATTTCCGCCCTTGATGTTCGGATCAAGCGCATTGACAGGATTTCGTCGTACGCTTGGAATGGCCATGGACATGCCGACAGAATAGTGCTTGGGATTCCATGCTCGAAGCGGCGTGACAATAATGACATAGCGCGTCTTCTCACGCTTATCGGGGTGCAAGTCTATTGGTCCTTCACCGCGGGTAATCTGATAGCGAACATAGACGTTGTCAGCCGCGGTAGCACCCGTCGCCAGCACCGTACGCTTGATTTCCTGCGTCAGCTCTTCGCGCGACTGGGATATTTTCATTTGTACAAGCTTCGCAGAATTTTCCAGCCGTTCAAAGTGCTCTTCCATGAACAGCGGAATACCCCGATAGGTACGAAAGACTTCATAGATGGAATCACCGTATAGAAATCCGCGATCCAATACCGGTACAGCCGCCTGGTCAGTTGGCACGATATTGCCATCGATGTTTGTCATATTGATAATGGAATTATTTGTCATGGAATTACAGTGTTCGCTGTTATTGTGGCGGGTTGAATTTGACTCTAAACGGTTTCTTTGGTTTGCAGAGCTTAATAAATCTGTCTTCGCTCATCAACATTATTGGCGTACAGAAAAACTTGCTAACAGGTCATGCCAATACCTGGATTGGCCAGTCCACGCAACTTTTGACCTTAAGCATCGGATTGATGGTTCAGATTATAGCGAACAGGTTTGCGGGACAATTCACTATACCAACCAAGAGGCGTTTTCGATGATTCTAACTCATTGAGGTAACACGCCAAAAGACAAACCGGAAATTTCCCCACGAAACTACTTGAATCTGCCCGTTTTTTTGCCGTTTCAAGCAAAAAACGTAAAATTCTACTCCACCGAAACAGCGACGCATCTGAGTCAGTAATTGGTCAGTGAGAAAAAACCAATATCACATATTTCATTCCGTTTTTGTTGACAAATAATGCCATAAGTCGACAGCTGCCTGCAAAGACTCCAAGGCATCTTCAATCCGCTCGATGCATTGCAAGAGTAATGAGCAAAAAGCGCAGCATGCTGAAGTGCGTGTTTCCGGCAGCTGTGTATGAGGTGGACTGTACCTGCAAAGACGAGTGCTAGCGGCTGGGCAAGGTTGCAGATGGTGTCAGCGAAAACGCATCTTGAGGGTGTTTATTGCTTTAAATCAAATTTTAGTGGCTATAATTGCATTTTATTTCAATATTCGTACACATAATTGAACATATTCCCGTGCTAGTAGAATTTTCAGTCCAGAACCACCGATCCTTCCGGGACATGCAAAGGTTCCTGATGACCGCATCGAACAGCGGAACATCAAACGCTGTGGCTACAGGCAACAACGGTGCGCCGCGCGTACTGCAACTGACTTGCCTCTTTGGGGCAAACGGATCCGGAAAGTCAGGTCTTGTCAGAAGCATGAACACGGTCAGCGCCATCGTCCGAGACTCGTTCAAGAACGAAAACAAACTCGTCGAAGAATACGAGCCTCATATTTTTCATTCCGAGTGGCGCAACGCTCCGACTGAGTTCGAAGTAATGTTCCTGCATGACGACAGCCTGTTCCAGTACGGCTTTGTCTATGACGCAGAACGAATTTGGGAGGAATGGCTCTTCGAACGCCCTTCCGCAACGCGCAAGCAGCGCCAGATTTTTACCCGCGAATATGATGCCAATCGTAATGCTTACCAGTGGGAGACTAGCGCGACGCACCTAAAGGGCGAACGTCAAAGTTGGATATCGCAAACGCGCGAGAACGCACTCTTTATTAGCACCGCTATACAACTCAACGCCGAGCCCCTAAAGCGCCCTTTCGACTGGCTGGCGTGGAGACTGCGGACAATACTCAATGTTGAATCAATAGGGCAGTCCACTGCCAGCCGCCTTCACGACGATACCTGGAAGGACCGGGTGATGGCATTTCTGGCAGATGCTGACTTGCAACTGGCAGATGTTGAAGCAAAAGAGAGGAGCATCTTTGAAACTGCCCACTTCAAGAGCCTGCCCAGAAAACTGCAAAGCGAATATAGGTCCATGCTTCCAGAGGGTGCGAAGACATTGGAAATCTCTACCTATCGCAAAGATGAGGCTGGGGACAGAATGCGCCTGAATTTCAGTGACGAATCTACAGGCACCCGCGAATTGTTT
>JAJDZL010000027.1 GCA_022824665.1 Gammaproteobacteria bacterium
CTTCCGATGAGGAGCGCCTTTCCATCACGAGTCGTGTGGAACGTTGCTCCGTCCAACTTGGGATCGTTCGGCTGAGAAAGATGCAAATCTATCCCCAGCAAGCCCATCTCCCAACCCACGCCGACAGCACCGGGACCGAACTCGTGCCAGTGGTCTGACACCAGCAAGGTATGCGTAATCGCAAGACGCGAGCTGTCGGTACCATCCTTACCGAGACGCGCCTCCACCCAGCTCACCATATCGCCGAGCTCCCACGTCAGTCCGAGATACGAGGGGCGCTCGCAGTGCGTTATCGTACCGCCCGCGTTGCCTTCCAGTTGGTAGTGTCCGCCGAGTTCGAGGCGACCGCTGACTGGCAGGAACCAGCGCGGGATTCGTTCCGCGTTCGTCACGACATCCCAGAGGTCCTCCACTGTCGTCGCGAAGCTGCGGGAGAGGGTGACTGCGCGCGCTGCCTGCCCGTCGCGCTCTACGGACGACGCCGTGCGCTCCACCGCGCCGAGGAGGCGTTCAACATCAAGCTTCATGGTTTCTCCTATTCGTCAAGCAGGTGCCTATCCAGCCGCAAAAGGGAACAAAATCAATTGGCCCGCTCAATATATGTACCTGCATCCGTATTGACTCTGACTGAATCTCCAGCATTGATGAATGTCGGTACATTGACTCGAATGCCCGTTTCAAGTATTGCAGGCTTGCTGCCGCCAGCAGCGGTTTGTCCTTTAATCGCAGCATCTGTCTCGATAATTTCCAGTACTACACTGTCCGGCAATTCAACTCCAATCGGCGTGCTGTTGTATAGATTGATTTGCACCTCAAGGTCCGGAATCAAATAGTCAATCCGATCACCCAGGTCATCCACAGTCAATTCAATCTGTTCGTAAGATTCAGTATCCATGAAGGTATAAAGGTCATTCTCACTGTAGAGAAACTGCATGGTCCTGAAGTCAACATGGGCTTTTTCGAGTTTGTCTTCTGACCTGAAACGATCGTTGCGCTTGGTGCCTGCGCTTACATCCTTGATTTCAAGCTGCACAAAAGCACCGCCTTTACCCGGTTTTACATGTGTCTTTCGCAGTATTTTCCAAAGCGAACCGTCAAGCTCAATCAGATTGCCGACTTTCGCTTCATATGCAGATATTTTCATAGTTGCCAAACCTTGCCCTTGTATTGATGGAAACAGGTGAAATCCCAATCACCAAATTTACTAATATACAGGATATGGAAATAACGAGATATTGCATCGACAGTGTGTGAATGCCATGATTGGCGGCGAAAATTTCAACGTTCAGCGTTTTTTGAGAGGAATCCCAACCTCGGCGGGCGTTTACATCATGAAAAACGCAGATGAGGCACCGCTCTATATCGGCAAAGCCAAGAATCTTCGCAATCGTCTGCGTTCATATTTCCGACCGTCAGGGCTCTCACATCGCATTCAAACCGTCATGCAACAGGTTGAATCGATAGAAACCATCATTACCAAAACAGAAACCGAAGCACTGTTGTTGGAAAACAACCTGATTAAGTCCAACAAACCCTTTTACAACATCAATCTGCGCGACGATAAAAGTTATCCGTATATTCGGCTCCACAATACGCATGAGTTTCCAAAGCTCAGTTTTTATCGCGGCAATAGAAAAGAACCTGGCCGATACTTCGGACCGTTCAGCAGCGCATCAGCTGTGCGGGAAACTCTCTCCCAGATTCAGAAAGTGTTTCCCATCAGACAGTGTCGGGATTCCTTTTTCAAACATCGCTCGCGCCCGTGTCTGCAGTACCAGATCAACCGATGTACAGCCCCCTGTGTGGGATTGATTGAACCGGAAGTCTATCAGGAAGACGTCGACCAGGTGGTCTATTTTCTGACCGGTAAAAGCCAGGATTTAAATGACTCACTGATGCAAAAAATGGAGCAGGCCGCAGAGCAGCTTGAATACGAGCAGGCAGCCAAATATCGGGATCGAATCAGTGCCATTCAGCGCTTGCGTGAAATTCAGTCGGTTGACGGCGGATCAACCGATTTTGATGTGATCGCAGCACTCTTTCTAAACGGTATTTTGTGTATCCAACTGGTGATATTCAGAAGCGGAAGAAATATTGATTACAAAACTTTATTTCCAAAAATTAAAGTCGAAGTTGATCTAGCAGAGGCACTCGGAGAATTTATACCTCGATATTACCTTGAGCGCGAGGTTCCGTCATTGATTCTCGTCGACCGACCGGTAAAGGGCACCAGTGTCATCGAAAACGTCCTGCGCGAACAAACAAATAGAATGATCACGATTCGCAATCCTGTACGCGGTGCCAAAGTGAAGCTGGTCGAACTTGCCAGGAACAATGCGCTCAACGCGATTCGACAAATCCAAAATGAGCACGAAGCAATACAAGAGCGTACCGCGTCGCTGGTCGAGAGTTTACAATTAGCGGAAACTCCAGAGCGAATCGAGTGTTTTGATATCAGTCACCTGGCAGGGGAAAAGACAGTTGCATCCTGCGTCGTCTTTGACAAGAGCGGTCCTGTTAAGTCCGAATACCGAACGCTGAATATTACCGATGTTGGCATGGCTGATGATTACGCAGCGTTGCAGCAGGCACTGACCCGACGATATCGAAAAGCTAGAGACAGCAATGGCAAACTCCCGGACCTGGTACTGATAGATGGTGGCAAAGGGCAATTGAACGCAGCAGTTGAAGTAATGGATGAACTGCAGATTGCCGATATTCGGATTTTCGCCATTTCCAAGGGTAAAGAACGAAAAGCCGGCAACGAACAGATCTGGGGGACGGAGTCCACTAAACCGGTGAAGGTACAACAGGAGGCATTGCTGCATCTTCAGCACATCCGGGATGAAGCACACCGATTCGCGATTCTCGGACATCGCAGCCGGCGCAATAAAGCGCACAGGCAATCTGTTCTGGAACGAATTCCGGGTGTCGGCCCACGTCGAAGGTCAGCTTTGCTTAGGCACTTTGGAGGGATGCAGGGCCTAAATCGCGCCGGTATTGAACAGATCAGCAGCGTACCGGGAATCAGCGCAAGCCTGGCGGAGAAAATTCACTTCGAATTGCACGGATAATGTTGACATCATGCCATTGACGATTCCAAATATCCTCACGCTAGGGCGGATAGCTGCGATCCCGGTTTTTGTTGTTGTGTACCTCATACAACCAAGCGACAGCTGGCTGGCTGCAGGCATATTCCTGGTGGTCGCACTGACCGATTGGCTGGACGGATTTCTCGCTCGCCAAATGGAAGTCGTGTCCACTTTCGGTGCATTTCTTGATCCGGTTGCAGACAAGCTTTTGGTTTGCACTGCATTGGTGCTGCTGGTTTCTGATGATTTTGTTACGGGTGGTGTATTTTTGAAATCGACTTTCGTCATTTCGATCATCGTAATTGTCGGTCGTGAGGTGAGTGTTGTCGCATTGCGGGAATGGATGGCAGAAACAGGCAAACGCGCCAGTCTCGCCTCATCAGTACTGTCTAAAGTCAAAACTTTTGCACAAATGACAGCGATCGTACTGCTTCTGTATGGGCAACCCTATGCGGAGGTTTCTACGCTTGTAGTAGGGGAGTTATTGCTTTATCTCGCAACTTTGCTGACTATCTGGTCAATGATTCTTTATCTTCGAATCGCCTGGCCTTCACTCACCAGTTCTGGTGACCTGTAAATCTGGCTGGTGAAAAGAATTATTCAAATCACTATTGCCACGAAATTGATTTGTGCAATAAAATATCCACGCATTCAGTTCAGCGCGGGAATAGCTCAGCTGGTAGAGCGCAACCTTGCCAAGGTTGAGGTCGCGAGTTCGAACCTCGTTTCCCGCTCCATTTTTCTTCCGTTGGCCAGGGTCGTACAATGCCAACATCTGAGTGAACATCTTTCCAGTGGCCGGGTGGCAGAGAGGATATGCAGCGGCCTGCAAAGCCGTCTACGCCGGTTCGAATCCGACCCCGGCCTCCACAAAAAGTACCACTGCAGAATTGAGTTTTATGCCCGGGTGGCGAAATTTGGTAGACGCAAGGGACTTAAAATCCCTCGGGAGGAATCCCGTGCCGGTTCGAGTCCGGCCCCGGGCACCATACATTTCAATAACTTATACATAGCTTACATATAGCACCTTTCAAAACTTCGCATTGTTCAGTACACCTGGAACTCCTTTGGTTTCCACGGCCCGTTTCATTGATACACCACGCTCGCGAAACGAGACATTGGCTTCCCTCATGCGCCGTTTTGGTTTCTGTGAGGAACGCGGCAGTGGAATTGACAAGGTCATTGCCCAGGTGGAGTCATTTCAGTTGCCTGCCCCGTTGTTCGAGGTCCCTGGAGAATTCACACGCACGATGCTGTTTGCACACAAGGACCTCAAGGATTTGAGCAGGGCAGACCGTATTCGAGCATGCTACCTGCATGCCTGCCTGTGCTATGTGACCCATCGTAAAATGACCAATGCTACATTGCGGGAACGATTTGGGATTGCTGACCATAATGCTACAGAGGCTTCGCGTCTGTTGAAAGAGGCTGTCGATGATAGGAAGATAGTTATAAGTGGCTCATCTGCTGGGCGTCGGCACCGAACATACCTGCCTTTTGGGGCTGGTCCAGATGTTGAGGGAGTATTCCAGTCTATTTGATGGTTATTTGATGGTTATTTGATAGAGAGGACCGATTTTACATTTCACATCTTCTAACCATTTGTTTTCACAAGTTAAATACTCACATAAGTTTATTTGATCGTTATTTGATAGAACACTGGATATGACTACTGATACCACCGAAAAGGGCCTTGAGGATCTGATTGTCTCTGCCATGACCGGGCGGTCCTCCGAATTGGCTGATGGAGGGACGGGATGGATAGGTGGAGGTCCGAAAGACTATGACCGTGGATATGCGGTGGATCTTTTCAATTCAGTGCATTTCTGAAAGCCACTCAGCCTGAATAGGCACGCTGGTCCTGGACAGTGATAGTCCGGTGCGTCACAAATTTATAGCTCGGCTGCAGGGTGAAATCACAAAGCGTGGCACGATCGATGTTCTGCGAAAGGGCATCAAGCATGGCCCGATCTATATTG
>JAJDZL010000193.1 GCA_022824665.1 Gammaproteobacteria bacterium
AGCCAAGTGCAATGAAACGAAATCCATACATGAGTTATCTCGGCGCGGCGCTCGGCGAAGTGCTGGAGAAGTCGATCAACCGGGCTGCTGGCGCATCTCCCAAAATAGCACAATTGCTGGAACCCCTCGAGGGCAAGTCGATTCGATTCGTGCTGGTTGATCTGAACTGCGAATTTGTGCTCAATGTTGCAAATCGCACTGTTTTCATCGACTCCGACGGCGACGGCGAGGCGGACCTGCTGATTCGGACAACCGTGGCGAAGCTGCTCACGCTCGCGACGGCCCGAGAACTCAACCCCACCCAACTCGACGGCATCGACATCGTGGGCGATGTAAAACTGGTGCAGCACCTTTACTCGATATTTCAGAATATCGATTTCGATTGGGAAGAGGAGCTGTCCAAACGGGTCGGCGATATTCCGGCCCGGCACCTCGGCAATCTGCTACGCTGGGGTGGACAGCGAGTCGGCGCGCTGCGCAGCACCTTCAGCACCAGGGTGCGCAGCACACTGGTTGATGAACATCATCTGGTCGCGGAGCGTTCCCAGGTCGATCGATTCCTTGACAATGTAGATACCCTGCAAGCGGACATTGATCGACTTGACAAACGCGTGCAGCGCCTTGAGAGACGTACCGATTCATGAACATATTTGCACGGATTCGGCGGCTCTGGCAGATCGCAAGGACGGTCCGTAAACACGGACTGGATGCCGACTTTGAATCCTATTTGAAATTCGCACTGATCCGACACCTGCTCAATTTGCTGTTCGGTAAACCTGGCTACGATCCCAAACGTCCGTATGGCGCCCGGCTGCGCGATGCCCTGCAGGAGCTCGGCCCGATCTTCGTCAAGTTCGGGCAGATGATGTCGATGCGCGCGGACGTGTTCCCGGACCATATCGCGCGCGAATTACAGCCGCTGCAGGACCAGGTGGAACAATTCTCGAGCGCGGCGGCCCGCACGCGGATTGAACAGGCGGCGGGCAAGCCGATTGCAGAGATTTTCAAGAGCTTTGACGACATACCGGCGGCCTCTGCGTCGGTGGCTCAGGTTCACCATGCGGTGCTGCAGTCCGGTGAAGATGTGGTGGTCAAGGTACTGCGCCCCGGTATTGAAAAACAGGTCAAACTTGATATCGATGTCATGCTGACATTTGCCAGGCTGTTCCGGGCGTTCGTACCGCAAGCGCGCAACTATAACCCCATTGAAGTCGTACAAAGCTACGCGGCGACCATTACCGACAGCCTCGATCTCATGATCGAAGCGGCAAGCTGCAATCGACTGCGGGTACGCTACCAGAACGATGAGTTTCTGAATGTACCGCGAGTGTACTGGAATCACACCCATTCCGATGTGATGGTGATGGAACGCGTCAGAGGCATTCCAATTCGCAAAGTAGAGGAGCTGAAAAAAGCTGATATTGACTTAAAAAAACTGTCTGAAAACCTGATCAACATGTTTTTTACACAGGTGTTCGACGACGGCTTTTTTCACGGCGACCTGCATCCCGGGAACATGTTCGTCTCCGAAACCGGCGTGCTCAATATTGTCGACTTCGGTATCACCGGGAGCTTGTCTGACATGGACCGCAGCTACCTCGTAGATAACATCACCGCGATTTTGAATCGCGACTACCGGGAGGTAGCCAATGCGCACATTCGCTCGGGCTGGGCACCGCATGACATATCCGCAGAACGTTTCGAGGTGGCAATCCGCACCATTTGCGAACCTTTCAACGACCAGCCGGTTGGCCAGTTGTCCTTCGGCGCACTGATGGGGCGCCTGTTTCTTATGACGCGTGAATTTGGCATCGTCATTCAGCCGCAGCTGCTGCTGTTTCAAAAAACCTACCTGAGTCTCGAAGGTCTGACAAGAATGCTGAATCCGGACCTGAATATTCCAGACACGGTTCGACCCATTCTGGACAATTGGGTGCGGCAGAAATACACATTGCGCGCGGTCGGCGACAATTTGAAAGCGGAATTTCCGCACTGGTTTGCCAGTAGCTCGGAATTTCCGAGACTGGTTCACAGCGTGCTTTCGAATATGCATGCCGAGCATATGCGCCAGCAAAGTTTGCGCCGCACCGGACCGGAGCAGGGACTGGAGCGCTTTTATCGAAAGCTCTTTTTTGCAGCACTCGGTATCGGCTCAGTGCTGATCGCACTTTTCGACTGGCTGCTGAACGGCTTTGGTACACTCAGCGTCGTGCTGCTTATCATCGGTGCAGTGTGTCTCAACCGGGCCTGGCCGCCGCAAAAAAAGTAAGATTTTCTTTTGCTGCGCCGCGTTTCAATTCGGTTTTTTGCACAAATACTGTAAGGCACCGAACTCAAACTGCTACAATAATTTGCTTTACCATAAAGGCTCCAGTCGACGGATTGGATATCTGTCTTGCTGCTGAGCGGCAAGGCGGCCATAAAAAACGCGCCTGCTCGGAGCCTGAAACAACACAACAACACAACAATTCATACGAGGAGAATGAAGTATGCGAATTAAGACAACGGTCACATGCATGATCGCCGCCCTGGTTTTTGGCACCGCGTCAATTGCCCAGGCGGAAACCCTGCGACTGCTGACATGGGGATCATATGCCCCTGACGAACTGGTTCAGAAGTTCGAGGCAGAATATCCCGACATCAAGGTAGAGGTAACATTTTCCAACAACGAGGAGATGATCGCCAAACTGCGTGCCACCGGCGGTGCTGGTTTTGACCTGGCGCAGCCGAGCCACGACCGAATTCACGCGGCTCAGCTGGAGTACGACATCTACAAGCCCATGGATCTGTCGAAAATCGACACATCAGTCATGTCGACAGTACATCTGGAAGGCGTCAAGGCAAATACAACAATTGACGGTGAAGTCTACTCGGTCCCGCACCAGTGGGGAACATCCGGCTTAATGGCCGATAAATCCAAGGCTCCGGAATTCAAAAACTGGATGGATCTTTGTGACCCGATGTACAAGGGCAAAACGTCCATGCGACTGAAACGTACCATTTTGCTCGGTACCGCGTTTTCGCTGGGCTACGACCCCTTCGCAGCCTATGCAGACCTCGATGAGTACCAGAGAATTCTTGATGAAGTCGTTGAAGTACTGATCGCCTGCAAAGACAACATCAAAGCCTACTGGAAAGGTGGCGACGATCTTGCTGCGCTGATGCTCTCTGGTGAAATTGTTGCTTCTGAAACCTGGGATTCAACAGCCTACAGAATCTACAACGAAAACTCAAACATCGTTTTCGTACCACCGGGCACCGGCGCGCTGACGTGGATCGATACATTCACACTGCCGCGCAAGGCCAAGGCTGACGATGCCGCTTACAAGTGGATTAACTTCGTACTAAGGCCGGAGAATGTCACCATCATGTCCGCCAGCACCGGCGCGATTGCCGCGGTCAATGGCGGTCAGGACCTCTTGCCACCTGACAAGAAAGCAGCCGTAACTGCTGCCTGGTCGGCAGAGGATATTGCAAACCTGCAGTTCTTTGCCAATATCCCGCCCGGCATCGAAGACATGGAAGGCAAGGCATTGGAAAAAATCAAAGCAGCCACGGGTGGTTAATTTGATCTGATCCGACATTTTGGGCGCGTTGCACGACTGAACCGTCAGTTGTGCAACGCGTTTTCACGCTCTCATACCGGGTTATTGCCACATGGTCAACTCACCGTCCACTGACCTGGAATGTATCAATATCTCCAAGACATTCGGCAGCGTTCTTGCCGTCGATAACGTCTCATTCGAAATTCCGCGCGGCAGCTTCTTTTCGATTCTAGGCCCCTCTGGCTGCGGCAAGACCACCCTGATTCGAATGATCGCGGGCTTTGAGCAGCCCGACTCGGGCGAAATCCACATCAAGGGTAAATCGGTGTTAAACACCGCACCCAACAAGCGCAATGTCAAGATGGTATTTCAGCATCTGGCACTGTTCCCGATGATGAATGTCTACGAGAATATCGCCTATGGCCTAAGATGCAATGGTGTAGCAAAAGACGAAATTGACCAACGCGTCAACAATGTACTCAAACGCATTGCCCTGCCGGATGTCGGCGAGCGCGAGATACACCAGCTGTCGGGCGGCCAGAAGCAGCGAATCGCGGTGGCAAGGTGCATGGTGCTTGATCCGGATGTACTGCTGCTTGACGAACCGCTCGGCGCACTCGATCTGAAATTGCGCGAGGCGATGAAAATCGAATTGAAACTGCTGCAGCACCAGTTCGATACGACCTTCATCTACATTACCCACGACCAGTCCGAAGCACTGGTCATGTCAGACCGGGTGGCAATTATGAATCAGGGGCAATTCGAGCAGGTCGGCACACCGCAGGAACTCTATCACGCCCCGCGCTCGGCATTTGTCGCAGGATTTGTCGGCGACAGCAACCGCTGGGCCGGACAGACTGTTGCTGCGGCCGGCAGTGCAGTCAGGGTCAAGACCGAAGACGGACTGGAACTGCTGGCCAATCCTTATGGCGCAGCCGCCGCGACGGGCGGTCGCGCGGTTGATATCTTTATCCGGCCGGAGTTTATTACAGTCGAGCGCGCAGGCGGCGCGCGCGCGGCGCCTGAATCCGGGCACAATACCCTTAATGGCGTAGTCGACAGCCTGCTTTTTAACGGCGCCAACAGTCGGGCTTTGGTAAGGAGCGCGAGCAGTCATCTGATTGAAGCGGATATTGTCTTGACCGGCGGTAACGAGGATTTACAGCCAGGTGAGAACGTCACGCTGATTTGGCCTGCAGATCAGACCATGTGTTTTGCCACATAAGGTCTACTCATGCAAAAGGATATCAGGCGCCTGTCGCTGATTTTGCTGTTCGCCCCGTTTGCGCTGTGGATCGTTTTACTGATCCTGCTGCCTCATGTTGGCATGGTGTTTTTGTCGCTGCGCGAGAAGATTGCGCCGCGGGTTTATGAATTCGGATTCGCCAACTACATCGAATTCTTCAACGAACCGATTTACTGGAACACGCTGGTCCGGACCGGTTCCATGTCACTGCTGGTTACTGTTCTGGCTCTGATCATCGGGTTTCCCATCGCATACTACATTGCCAAGATTGCCGGCCCCAGGGTGCGCGGTGCGCTGTTCCTGTTCTGCCTGGTTCCGCTGTGGGTCAGCGACCTGATTCGGGCTTTTGGCTGGATCCTGCTGTTACGCGAGACCGGAGTCGTATCCAACATACTGCAGTGGACAGGACTGGCAGCAGCTCCGGTTGAAATGCTGTACAACGATGTAACTGTTGTCATCGGGCTCGTCTATACCGTCATTCTGTTTATGATTGTGCCGCTGGCTTCGACGCTTGACGGCATGGACAATTCCATGATTGAAGCGGGCTACAACCTGGGCGGACGCGGCACGACGGTGCTGCGTCGCATCATCATTCCGTATGCAATGCCTGGCATCGCGTCCGGCTGCATCATTGTTTTCATGCTGACTGCCGGCAGCTATCTCACGCCGATTTTACTGGGCGGCAAGAACTCAAGCTGGTTTACTGAACAGATTTATGATCAGTTTATCACCCGTTACAACTGGGAGTCCGGTGCTGCGTTCGGCATGCTGCTGCTTGCGTTCACGTCTTTGGTTGTCTGGCTGGGGCTTCGCCTGACCGGACAGTCGCTGGCCAATACGGTCACAAAGACCTGACCCAGTCATGCTGATCCGGCAACGTAAATTCGACAAGGCATTGCTGGGCTACCGCGCCTATGTGCTGGCGTTTTTGATTTTTCTTGTCTCGCCTTTGATCGCAGCAGGCACTTTTGCGTTCAACGATTCGCTGTTTCCGGCGCTGCCATGGCAGGGATTTACACTGAGCTGGTTTTTTGGTGACACAGAACCCAAGCTCGGCATGTTCTATGACCGACGCCTGCTGAGCGGACTTTACTATTCATTCATTATTGCGCTAATGGTGTCGCTGCTGACGGTGTTTATCGGCACCTGCAACGCCTTTTTGTTCGTCCGCAAAGACTTTCCGGGCAAGAACTTCTTTTACATTCTGATGATCGTACCGCTGGTCATTCCGGGCGTCATTCTTGGCATTTCAATTCTGGTGCTGGCAAGCTCGGTCGCAAACGGCATAGAAAACCGGTTTGACTATGAAATCGGGCTGCTGAGGCCAGGAATTTTTCTGGTCGTACTCGGTCAGGTGTCGTTTACCACCACGATTACCTCGCTGGTGATCGCAGCAAAACTCAAGAAGTTTGATATCACCATGGAAGAAGCCGCACTCAATCTGGGTGCCAGCTCAAGTCGCGTCATGCGCACGATTACACTGCCATTTTTACGCTCTGCGATGATCGCAGCCGGGATTGTTGCGTTCCTGGTCTCGTTTGAAAACTTCAATACCACCCTGTTTCTGGTCGGCTCAGAGTCGCCGCTTACGATCACCATGTTTGACCGGGTTCACAAGGTGGGATCAACCCCGGTGCTGAACGCGGTCTCGTTTTTCCTGATGGCAGGCTCAGGACTGCTGGCACTTTTGTCGATCCTGGTTCAACAGGACAAATCTGCGCGCAGCTGAAAACCGCAAAGGCTGCTGTTCCGGCAGTTGCTGCCGCTGCTCAGCCACTCAGCCCGGATGTTGCGCTATATTGCCAGGCGCGCCACATCATACTAAGTCCGGACACGATCAGTACACCAAGCACCAGACGATAAAACACCGTGTCCTTGACGCGTTTTCTGACTGCACGCCCGGCCGCGAGGCCCACAATCAGCGGAATCACTGACAAGGCAGACAGGATC
>JAJDZL010000244.1 GCA_022824665.1 Gammaproteobacteria bacterium
TTTCCCTTCATTGGACGCAATTTCAAATGCCTGGTGTGCTGCGCGAAGTTTTGCGCCTGGTATGGATCAGGAAACTCGCGAGCGGCGCTTGGCGCGCTGGACAAAGGCAGTGAATCTGGTAGCAGAATTTGCCCGGCACTGAAACCGTAAAGTCCAGGGAAGAAGACCGGATTTCATCCGTTTGAATACGCGTCGGCACTTGAACCAGATGAGTCCAAGGATCGATTCAGTCATTATTGCCGAAGCCGCGCCTCAGTACTGATCGCGGCACTGTCAAGGTAGAGCGGGGCAATCCATACGGCAAACCACGCATTCGGTGTTGGCTTGACAATACGATGAACAATATGCATGCTTGGCGCGTTAGTCTACGCGCCAAGCAGCTATGCTCTCCAAGTCAGGCGGACTGACTTGATTAAACTGGCTGATTTATGCCGCAGTGAAATATCGAAGCAACGGGAGCCCGTCAGGACGGAATGCCGGATTGATGCTGTTTCGATAAATCACCGGCGTCGCCTCGTGTGTGATAAATCGGTATGCTCCGCTTTCTTCCATCAGGTCTTGCAGTCGCTGATACATTTCACCTCGTTTCATCGTATCGGTTTCCGCTTTCGCCATCGCTTCCAAGCTATCGAACTCCTCGTTGCTGAAGCGTTCCCAATTCCAGATTCCCTTCTGGCTGGTCACGAACCACGCGGTTGCATAGGAAGGATCGGGTCCCATCGAATAGCGATTCAGAATCAACTGAATGTTCTTGTATTGTTCACCGGCACTTTGATCTCCGAGCGACCAGAACGCGCCCGACTCGTGCAGGTTGACTTCGACATCAATACCCGCTTGAGCACACGTTGCCTGAATGACCTGGGCGGTTGTTACATTGGCCGCCTTGTTCAGAACATCCAGCGTAACACTGGCTCCGCCCTCCATTCCTGCCATCGCGAGCAGCTCTTTTGCTTTCTCAATGTTGGCCTGCGGAGGGACCATGCTTTGTGCACGATGCCCCAATAGACCAGGCGCAATAATACCGGTCGCTGCTTCCGCAGCACCAAAATAAGAGGCCTCCAAAATGGACGGAACGTCAATACAATGCTGAACCGCTTTCCTCAGGTTTTCATTCGCCATCGTTTCGTTTTCCACGTTCATGCCTACCCATACGTAGTAAAGCGATGGATATTCAGAGACTGTGGAATTTTCAGGTGGTGATTCCTTCAGGTTGGCGACAGAACTCAGCGATACTCTCGTGTAGTCGATATCGCCTGACTCAAAAGCAATCTGAGCAGTATTTTCGTCATCAATCGGAAAGATGTGGATTTCATCGAATGATGCTTGCCCGCCGTGCCAATCCGGATTGCGAACCAGTATGGTTTTCTGCTTTGGCTGCCATTCGTGATGACTGTACGGACCCGAACCACACGGTGTTGTCGTGTCCACTTTGCCGCCCATCTCTTCCCAGGCCTTCTTGCAGATAATATTTCCGACGATGTAGGGCATCGCGATTGTCCACGCAGGCGGGTAAGGTTCATTGAATACAATAACGCCTTCATATTTGCTTTCTACAACCACTTCTTTCAGGGTTCCCCAATCGGGCGTGTTGGTCGAAGCGACGTCCGGATTGAGTATTCGCTCATACGAATATTTCACATCTTCCGCGGTCATCTCTCCATAACCGTTGGTGAACATCACCCCGGGTTTCAGTTTAAAAGCAATTTGGTTATCGTCAACCTGGGCGATCGATTCAGCAGCATCCAATTGCCACCCCCATTCGCGTCCTGGCTTGTATTGGATGAGTTTGCTGTAAATGCTGCTATGAATTTCCTCGTCCACCACACCGACAGAGTGAGCCGGATCCAGGCTCCTCATGTCAGAGTATGCGCGCACCTTGAGAATCGTTTTATCCTGAGCATAAACAATCTGACTCATACCACCAGCAAGGCTGGTAACGCCCAGGGCTCCGGTCGTTTTAAGAAAATCCCGTCTGCTGAGCGAGTTTTGATAGTCGTTATTTTTCATACTTCAATCTCCAGTCTCCCGTTAGATAAATTGTAATGCGCTCTTATATCATGTAAACAAGCGCAAATAATGCTTACGGACAGTACGGTGGATCTGTTCAGTCGACAGCCAATAGCGACATTCCGGGGAGGCAAATGTCCTGTTTTTCGTCCGATTATCCAGGAACGTGATCTCTAAGCAATTGATATCGTTATCACAGGGTTGTTCTTCGGGTGCATGCGGAGTCATCAACCATAGCGTTTGGAGTCATTGGCAGCAAATTGCCGGCGCTGTGTGTCACACGTCCTGGACGCTGGGCATTCAGCTTAGCCATCGGTCCGCGGTATGACCGGTGCCCAGCTGCGCAGGAAAATTGTTTCCCCGTTTTCTTTGACCTCCAAAGAACCCCGCAGCCGGTAAGTCTGTTCAGTTGAGGATAATTCAGCCTTGCCGATGACTTCTACCATCCAGTTGTCCTGACAGAATTCCAGCCGGTGAGTGAATGCACTTCGTGCACTCGTAATGTCGCTTGTATTGATCGTGTGACACGCATCAGTTGCGACGCCAAACTCCAGATTCCTGTCCAGGAAGCGGACAACTTTTTTTGGCTGTTTCCACCGGTCTTTGCGAATTTGACCATTGGCAGACAATTCATTCGACCTGACAAGATTTTGTTCCTCAACAACAACGTGCGTGTCAGATAAAGAACAAACTGATTCTGCTTCCGGCAGGTGACAGGTGTTTGCGTACTGTGGCGGATAGCGCGGAATACGTAAGGCGCAATACGCGCTCCTCAATCTTAATTTGGTGAATTTTGGCGATGGCCAGATGAGCGGCCAGTACGAGCCGGAAATGGCGAGTCTGATTCGGTGGCCCGCCTTAAATCGATAAGCTTTATTCGGAAAATCAATTGCATACATATGAGCAGCGTTCTGACGCAATGTCACCTGCGACTTCAGGTCGTCACTTAATGCCAGATTCCGCACCGCAAGTGTCACCTGCGAAATACTGCCATTTGGCGCCATATCGCAGATTCGCGCAGCGATTTGTGCATGCTTGTGATCTGTGGCGATTGACAGATTGAGCTGCGCTGAGCCCAGCATGTCGAGCGCTTCTGTAAGCGGCGCTGTTTCAAAAACCAGCGAACGATCATCGTCCGCCCGTTGATCCAACGGCAATCCCCCGACCCGCCCAAAGTAACCACTGTCACCGGCGCCACAACCAACCGCAAGATCAACCGGAATGACTTTGCTTGAACCGGTCGTATCGGGTTCAGTTTGCAGCCATTGATCACTTAAGAAATAGGTTTCCCGATCAGGTTGCCCGCAAGGCCACTCCTGAAGCGCTGTCCAACTGCCGGAGCGCTGCTCAATGCAATCTCTCGGCTCATCAAAACTGCCCATCCATACAGTTAACCTGGGGTCTTTGGGCACATCGTTCTCGATCCCGTTCAACCAGTGGTTCCACCACCTCACAGCAACCTTTTGGAATGAGATGCCAGGACCGGGACTGGCCTGGTCCGGATAGTGATGCCCCCACGGCCCAATGATTCCCCAACAATTGACCGGATCGCGATTCAGGCAGTTGATAACCGTGTTGCTGTACCGGTCGCACCAGCCACCGACCAGTAAAACGGGACAATCAAATGCTTGCTCGATTTGACTGATCGAGCCGTGCTGCCAGTAGTCATCAAATCTTTGGTGCGAAATCCAGTTTTGCGCCGCAAACGTGGATGCTTCCAGGCGCTGCAGCCAGGTCTCTTTCCACCTCTCGCCAAGATTTTGGGGCTCTGGAGGGGATGCCAGGATGGCGGGCAGGGTCGCGGCCCATTCGACGGTGTCGGTTGTCACACATCCGCCAATATAGTGAATATCATCTTCGAAGCGGTTATCGGTTGCGCACACCGCGATGATGGCTTTCAGTGCGCTTGGTTTTTCCATTGCCACTTGCAAAGCGCTGGTGCCACCCCAGGATGTGCCCATCATGCCGACCCGACCATTGCACCACGGTTGTGCGGCAATCCATTCGATCACTTCCTTGGCATCAGCTAGCTCGTGTATGCCATACATGTCTTCCATGCATCCTTCAGAATCCCCTGAACCGCGCATGTCGACTCGAATTGAGACAAATCCGTGTTTCGCGAAATAGACGTGGTTGCGTTCGTCGCGAACTCGAACCAGGTCTCGTTTTCGATAGGGGATGTATTCAACAAGCGCGGCTTTAGGTGCTGTTTCAGCGTTGTGTGGCAGCCAGATGCGCGCAGACAGCCGGGTGCCATCCGACATTTCTATTGGAAGATGTTCAATGTTTGTTATGTTGTATAAACTATTTCGATTCACATTGATTTGTTGGCTAAAAGTGGAATTCGTGCGCTCATCTCCAGCGCAGATTTCTGACCGGTCCACACTGAGGTTTCTTTGCTCTTATATATAGCTAAACGCACTGCTCTCGGAGTTATCATCGTTCTGCTGGCAGTCGCTTTGCTGTTCTGTATGATACATTTGATCCCCGGTGACCCGGCTCGAATACTCCTCGGACCGAGAGCCACACCCGAGCTGATCGCAGCCATGTCGGCACGGCTTGGTCTGGACTTGCCGTTTCCGGTACAAATCATGCGCTTTTTCGCGAATTTGCTGCGTGGCGACCTCGGGATGGATGTCATTACCAATCGCCCGGTCGTGGAAATCGTCGTCGGACAATTGCCGTACACCTTGTGGCTGATCTTTCTTGCGATTCTATTTGCAGGTCTGATCGGAATTCCGCTCGGGTGCTACTCGGCATTGCATCGAAATACGCTATTTGACCGCATCAGTGGTTTTGTCTCGGTTTCGTTCATCACCACGCCGTCATTCGTTGTTGCCCTGTATGCCTTATTGATTTTCGCAGTCGCACTGAAATGGTTTCCCGCCGTCGGCGCCGGTGACCGGGGTGATTTTCTCGATCAGGCAGTTCATCTCGTTTTGCCGGTATTCTCAATTGGCCTGGCATGGATCGGCTATCTTGCGCGACTGGTGCGCGCTTCGATGCTCGAAGTCATGGAGGAAAGTCACATTCGAACCGCACGTGCATTTGGCCTTGCAGAGCGCAGAATCATCTATCACTACGCATTGAAACTGGCGATCTTGCCCACCGTTTCTGTGATTGGAGTCGGGATGGGATTTCTACTGTCGTCGGCACTGCTTACCGAAATAGTTTTCGCGCGTCCCGGCATCGGTAAATTGATCTATGATTCTGTGATCACAAGGAATTATCCTGTCGTGATGGGATCCGTACTGGTTAGCACGGTGCTGTTCGTCGTCAGTACGACCGTGTCTGATCTGATCAATGCCTGGCTGGACCCAAGGACCCGGGCAACGCTGTGATTGCTGTACTTCGACTGGTCATCAAAGAACCGACGGGTCTGTTCGGACTCGTGCTGGTTACGTTCATTGTCTGCAGCGCACTTTTTGCTGCAGTTCTGGCGCCATACGACCCGGTCGCACTGAATATCACAGACCGTCTGCAGTCACCGTCGCTCAGCCATCTGCTCGGTACTGATCAGTTGGGACGCGACCTGTTTTCGCGGGTCTTATACGGTGGGCAAGTGGCACTGGGTGTCGCATTGACTGCAATCGGTATAGCGCTGGTCTGTGGCATCGTACTCGGCATGCTGGCAGGATTCGGCCCAAAATGGCTGGATAAGGCTATTTTGCTGTTTTTTGATACGATTCGTTCCTTCCCGACGGTCATGTTTGCGCTCGCGACGGTTGCCCTCGTAGGACCGTCGCTGCAGACTGTCATCGCGGTCATCATTGTGACCACAATCCCAACTTACGGCCGCGTCGTACGAACGCAGACACTATCCATCAAATCCAACGAATTCATCAAGGCAGAACAGGTGATGGGTGCAAAAACAGCTCGAATACTGATCATGCATATACTGCCTAACATTTTCGGGCCGCTGATGATACTCGCATCAATGGATATTCCTACGGTCATCGCACTGGAAGCGGGTTTGAGCTTTCTCGGTATGGGGGTCAAACCACCGACCCCTTCCTGGGGCAGCATACTCAATGACGGTTTTTCACTGATCCGTGTAACACCCTGGCCAATCATCGCCGGCAGCATACCGCTGATATTGATTACCCTTGGGTTTACCTATCTTGGCGAATCGCTTAGAGACTTCGTCGATCCAAAATTGAGAAAGAACTTTTGACCGAACCTCTGCTTGCTATTCGGGATTTATCGGTCGACTATCGAATCGAACGAGGTCGATTGCAGGCATTGCGTCATGTCAATATTGATGTGCCCAAGGGATCGATCGTCGGCGTTGTCGGAGAAAGCGGCTGCGGCAAGTCAACGCTGATATCATCGATTATTCGATTGCTGCCGCACAATGCATCGATCAGCAATGGACAAATAAATTTTGAGGGCGCCAATCTGCTTGATCTCAGTGAAAATGAAATGCGATCGATACGCGGAAGGCGAATTAGCGTCGTATATCAGGATCCTATGACAAGCCTTAATCCAGTGCTGTCAATTGAGCAGCAGATGAGGCATATACAGTATCGCGATACAACGCGCAGATCTGCAAAACTTGAAAAATCCCTTGCGATGCTTGAAAGTGTGGGCATTGCAGACTCGCGCAAACGCATCACGCAGTTCCCGCACGAGTATTCAGGCGGAATGCTGCAGCGTGTTTCCATTGCAATGGCTTTGCAGGCCAAACCCTCATTGCTGATTGCGGACGAACCCACAACTGCGCTTGATGCGACGCTGGAGGTGCAAATCATTCATTTGCTGAAGGATATTCAAGCGCAATTTGGCTGCACGATATTATTTATTTCGCATCATTTGGGCGTTATCGCGGAGCTCTGCGATTATGTGGTCGTCATGTATGCCGGAGAGGTGGTTGAAAAAGGAACGGTGAGAGATGTTTTCCATCGTCCTGCTCATCCCTACACAACAAAATTGCTTCAATGTGACCCGGCCGGCATTCAAATCAAGACGAGGATTCTGCCTGTCATTCCGGGTGAGATTCCAGATCTCGTTAACTTATCCGGTGGCTGCATTTTTCGCAGTCGCTGCCATTTGGCCGAGTCCGCTTGTGAGACTGAGATCCCGCCAAGACGAGAAGTTGCACCGGGTCATGCAGCCAATTGTCACCGGTTGCCGATATGACAGCCTTACTCCGACTTAAAAACGTGCGCGTGCAGTTTCCGGTCAAGTCGACCATGCGCAGTTTATTTGATCGAACCAGCCCTGCCAGTTTTGATGCGGTGTGCGATGCCAGTTTTTCCTTGCAGGCAGGGCAAACGCTGGCACTGGTCGGCGAAAGCGGCGCTGGCAAGTCGACTTTGGCATTGGCGATTACCGGGCTGCAGCGAATTGCCGAGGGATCCATTCAGTTTGAGGGGCAGGAAGTCTCCAGGATGCAGACCAGCGAGCTGCGGGATTATCGGCGCGCGATCGGCTACATGTGGCAGAATGCAATCGGTTCACTGAGCCCCAGAATGACTGTACGTTCGCTGATTACTGAACCGGCAAAAATTCACAACGTAGCAGAGCTTGATCAACGCGAAATGAGCAGTAAACTACTGGACCTCGTCGGGCTGGCGGAGGAATTCGGAGATCGCTATCCGCATCAATTGAGTGGCGGACAGGCACGCAGGGTTGGCGTGGCGCGAGCGCTGGCACTCAGTCCTCGGCTGGTTGTGGCAGATGAACCGACAGCCGGACTGGATGTTTCTGTGCAGGGAGAAATTCTCAATCTATTGAACCAATTGCAGGATGAGTTGCAAATCAGCATGCTGGTGATTACCCATAATTTGAATGTTGTGCGCCATACCTCTGACAAAATCGCAATCATGTATTTGGGACGTATTGTAGAGCAGGGTGATACAGCAGAAATCTTCGCCAGACCACGCCATCCGTACACTTTGGCCTTGCTTTCTGCAAGTCCCAGTCCAGACCCCGACATGCAAGTTGACAGGATCGAACTGCAAGGTGAGATTCCGAGCCCCATCAATCGGCCGCGCGGGTGCGAATTCCATACGCGATGTCCATTTGCAAAAGATACCTGCGCGCAAATTCCACCACCGTTTGAGGCGGTGGCTGAGAATCATGCGCTAAGCTGCCATTTCCCCCGCTGATCAGTCAATTTTTGTCCCGAGTGAGGTAACGATGAATTTGAATGTAATGGATACCTGGATTCCGCTGCGCGACGGTGGGCGACTTGGTGCCCGAATTTGGCTGCCGTCGCGCGACGAATCGCAAATGCTGCCAGTCATACTTGAGTACATTCCATATCGTAAGGACGACTTTACGGCGATCAGGGACGCTACAACCATCGCGTGGTTTGCCGAGCAAGGCTATGTGAGCGTACGTGTTGATATGCGCGGTTCCGGAAGCTCGGATGGCGTGATGTATGACGAATACTCTGACACCGAGATCAACGACGGCATAGAAGTGATCAATTGGCTGGCCAAACAGCCATGGTGTGACGGAAATATCGGCATGATCGGGATTTCCTGGGGCGGTGTGACTGGCCTGCAGCTTGCGAGCCGCAATCCCGAACCATTGAAAACTGTCATTGCAGTGGGGGCCACCGAGTTTCGATATTATGACGATGCCGGTTACTATCTGGGCTGCATGATCGGCCAGACAATTGGTTGGGGCGCGATTATGTTTGGTTACAACACCCGTCCTCCGGATCCTGCATTAATCGGCGACCGATGGCGAGAATTGTGGCTGGAGCGCGTGCGTACTGCACCGCACTACCTGACCCATTGGCTGGCGCATCAGCGCGAAGACAGCTACTGGCTGCGAGGCACCGTGGGGACCGATTATTCTGCCATCAAAATACCAATCTATGCAGTCAGCGGTCATGCCGACTGCTGGCCAAATACGGTGAGTCGGCTACTGGAAAACTTGCAGTGCGAAACGCGTGGACTACAGGGCCAATGGTGCCATCGGTACCCGCACCTCGGAATTCCAGGTCCGCAAGTCGGCTTTTTGCAGGATGCCAGGCGCTGGTTCGACGAATGGCTTAAAGGACACGATACCGGCATCATGCGAGAAGCTGCCTATCAGGTCTATATGCAAGACAGTGTCCGCCCGAAGAAATACTACGATGTTCGTCCCGGCAGATGGGTGAGCGAGCCTGCCTGGCCATCTCCTTTCGTGAGATCTGAGCGATTTCATCTCGGCAATGGGAGCCTGATGAATTCGAGTGCCGAGGAGGTGGAGCTTTCGATTACATCGCCACAAACCGTCGGTCTCGAAGGGGGTGAATACATGCCATGGTTCGCATTTGGAGTTGCGGATGAACTGCCGGGTGACCAACAGGTCGAGGATGCGGGATCACTTTGTTTCGATACCGATGTTCTGGAAGAACCATTGGAGATTTTAGGGAATCCTGAAGTTAGATTGAACTTGACGTGTGATAAACCCGCAGCATTGCTCGCGGTCCGCCTGTGTGATGTCTGGCCGAATGGTGAAAGCACACTCATTACCCGTGGATTACTGAATCTTTGCTATGCCGAGTCAAAAAGCAAACCGCAGCAATTAAGCGCAGATCAAAGCTACACAGTAAGCATCAGTCTGAATCATACGGGGTATGTTGTTCCCGTCGGGCATAGCCTGCGTCTCGCGGTCTCCACAAGTTATTGGCCAATCGCATGGCCGACTCCCTGGGCAGCGCGAGTGGTCATTGCGACACAAGACAGCCATTTGAGTCTGCCGTTGCGGCAAGCGGGTCACCACACCGGCCTTCAGACTGAGTTTGCCGAGCCGGTCGTGCGCGATGAACTGCCTCACAGTCAACTTCGGGAATTCATGCAGGATCGAATTCTGGAAATAGACCCCGAAACACACATCCATCATCTAAAGATATTCACCGACAATGGTAAAGTCAGGTTTGAGGACAATCAAATCGAAATGGCATCGAGGTGTTGGCAGACTTATTCGATCAAACCCGACGATCCACTGTCGGCAAACGCGAAGTACGAATGGGAGTGGGAGTTCGGGCGCGGCGACTCGTGGCAGGTGAGAACCTTGACAAGCACCAGGCTCCATTCAGATGAAGCGTGTTTTTATCTTGAATCCCAGGTGACGGCCTGGGAAGGAGACATTCAGGTGTACCACAGATCTGAAACCGAGCGCTTCGACAGAGATCACTATTGACGATCGGTTTGTCAAAATAGATTCCAACAATTTTCCGCAGAAACTTGAATTCCCCGGTGCAAACAAGATCAAACACGTTTCGCACTCCGAATGACGTATGCCAATCTCCTTCCTGTAAGGCGACTTTCACCGATTCGGAAAATAAACAATAGCCAACGATGCGGTAACGCTGCACGATAGTTATATAAAGAGACATATATAGCCTTTAAAACTCCTTTATTGTTATAAACGGCCAAATAATGATCATAAATGGATTTTATTTATATCGGCTATAATTGACCTATTACTCGGATATTTTGCTTTAAAAGGTGATTTATGGCTCATTACGATAGTAAATCAACGGCGACACCACAAAGGGTGATGGTTGAAGTTGGTGTCCGCCTGGCGAAAATTCGGCTGTCCCGCAATATTACCCAGAGGGCTTTGGCTAAGGATGCGGGTATTGCGCTTCGTACGCTTCGACGGCTGGAGCTCGGCGAGGCGACTGCTTTCGACAGTTTCCTGCGCGTGGTGATGACACTCGGGTTTACCGATGAGTTTCTCAAGATTTTCCCGCTGCACGACACCCGCCCCATTGAGCGTATGGACGCGCGGCGAAAAGAGCGAAAACGCGCCCGTCCGGCCCGCGTAAAAGACACGGATAAGGCCTGGACATGGGGTGAGTCGTAGCGTGTCCGATGCGAATGTCATTTTGTGGGGGCGTCGTATCGGTGCGGTTAGCTGGGTGGCAGAACGTTCCGTCGGCGTCTTTCAGTACGACCCGGAATTTGTCGGTGCTGGAATTGAAATCTCCCCCATTGTGCTACCGGTCAGGGAGCTGCCATATTCATTTCCGGCGTTGAGTACGCAGACATTTAAAGGTTTACCCGGGTTGGTTTGTGATTCGCTGCCCGATGTGTTTGGTAATACGCTAATTGATGTCTATCTGGCTGCAGAGGGTCAGCCGCGAGAATATTTCAATTCAGTTGACCGGTTGTGTTATGTTGGAAATCGTGGTGTTGGTGCACTGGAGTATAGTCCTTCGATACGAAACGACAAGCAAAGCGAAATTAAATTGTCTGAGTTGGTTGACATCATTGACCGGGTCTTCGACGACAGGAGCAGCCTCGCTGGCAAATTAGTTGGCAAAGATGATCGCGATGTTTTGGAAAGTGTATTGAGTGTCGGAACCTCGGCCGGTGGCGCGCGGGCCAAGGCAGTGCTTGCCTGGAACCCGGTGACAGGTCAGTTTCGATCCGGTCAGATTGATGCGCCTTCAGGCTTTCAGCACTGGCTGCTTAAGTTCGACGGAATTTCGGGTGATCGAAATCACGAGTTGGCGCATTCTAAAGGATATGGCCGGATTGAATACGCTTACTACCTTATGGCCCGTCAGGCAGGAATTGAGATGTCGCAATGCCGACTGCATCATGAAGGCGGTCGAAGTCACTTCATGACCCGGCGATTTGATCGCGACACAGATGGACGCAAGATTCACATGCAGTCGCTCGGAGCCCTCCGACACTTTGATTTTAACCAGCCAGGCAGCTATGCCTACGAGCAGGTCATGCAGACGATCCGGGAACTCGGACTTGGAATGGCTGTCATTGAACAGCAATATCGTCGAACAGTGTTCAATATCGTCGCACGCAATCAGGACGATCACGTGAAGAACATCGCCTTCCTGATGGACCGGTCCGGAAAGTGGAGTCTATCCCCCGCATACGATGTGGTGTACGCGTATAACCCCGCTGGTCTTTGGACCCGCGACCATCAGATGAGTATTGTCGGCAAACGCAACAATTTCGAAGTAGAGGATCTGCTGGCCTTTGCTAAGTCTTCAGGATTAAAGAATGCGCTCGCCCGGCGCATCATTGCAGAAATTGTGTCAGTCGTAAGACAATGGCCGAAGTTTGCCAATGAGGCCGGAGTC
>JAJDZL010000024.1 GCA_022824665.1 Gammaproteobacteria bacterium
AGTCGGCAGCCAAACTTGCTGGCTGCAAACTCAACGCTGCCAGCAACCGTTTCGTCGACAATATTCCCTGCCACGCGTACGATAAAAAGATCTCCAAGACCCTGATTAAAGATCAGCTCTGCTGGCACGCGCGAATCAGAGCATCCCACGACGATTGCGAACGGTGCCTGGCCGTCAGCCAGATGAGCGCGCTTGTTCGGACTGATGTTATCAGGATCAAATCTGCCTGCTGCAAAGTGTTGATTGCCTTTGATCAGACGTTTCAGTGCATTCTTTGCTGTTGTCATAGGTTCATTCCGAGTGCTAATCTGCCAATGATTTGTGCTTAATGATCAGCAGGTCAGTGCGTCGATTGAATTGAGCGCAACGCTCACTGATGCGGCTGATTGCGGTCATCCTGAATTTGCTTTACCTGGTCGGGCCACGTGGAGCGAATAAAGCCAAGCACATCCCAGATATCATCATCGCTTAGCAGATGTCCGAATCCTGGCATCGCACTCTTGATGTCTTTAATGCCCATTGCTTCGAACAGGGCCAGCCCGCCAAACTTGGTATAGTCGAAAAGGAGTTGATTGTCATGGTGCCAGGTATGGCCTGTTGCGTCATGTGGCGGCGCCGGCATAACGCCGTCTTCGAGTGGAATTTGCCAATTGGGCTCGCCTTCAAGGTTAGCACCGTGGCACGAACCGCAGTGTTCAGCGTACAGTGTCTGTCCATTGTGGGTATTGCGGTCCTTTAGTTCGTGCGCAGCAAATCCGGCGGCAGGCAGCGCAAGCAGTACGAAAAATAATATTATTGACGGTTTCATGTTGGCGACTCCTGAATGATTGAGCCGAAAGTGATCGTGATTTGAACTGTAATTTTAATGGATTCGAGTGACACTGCGCGTGGCCTGATGCGCTGTCGACTCGAAGTGTCTGTGTATGTGATAATGCATCTTTGCATCCGTTTGAACAGCTTGAATGTCGTTTCTGGTGAATAGCCAAATACATTGTCAGCGACCAGGACTAAACCTTCATCTGTAACGATAATTGGCATACTATAAACTCAGGAAGGCGTCAGATATGTCAACCGAATCACAACCTTTGCATCGCACGAAGTTTCTCGAAGGAATGAGTCACGCTGCCTGTACGGTCAGTGTCATCACGACGGATGGCCCGGCGGGCCGCGCCGGCGTGACCGTATCTGCCATGTCATCAGTTTCAGCTGATACGCCCAAACCAACTTTGTTGGTTTGTATTAACCAGTTGAGTGCCGCGGCACAAAAAATCATCGACAACGGTGTTTTCTGTGTCAATGTTCTAAAAGATGACCAGACCTATGTTTCAGAGACATTTGCCGGTCGGTTCAATGATGTGGTCGAAGACAAGTTTGAATGTGCCGAGTGGAAAACGATGCCTTCCGGCGCACCGCGGGTGGTTGACCCGCTGGTCGCGTTCGACTGCGAGCTTAAGTTTTCCAACCTGGTAGGCATGCATCATGTTTTCTTTGGTGAGGTAGACGACACTTTTCTCGCCGAGCATGGTTCAGCACTGATTTATGCCAACCGGGCTTATGGTGCCACCTCCAGAATCAATCGACTGGCTTGCGTTTCAGACGGTAGAAAAAGCACCGGCAGAACATTGTCGGTTGGCTGTCTGCACACTTTCGGGCCCTATTTCGTGCCCGCAATTATTGAGCGCATGGTTGCCAGTAATCCTGCGCAGCAAATCAAGCTGATCGAAGGGGACCAGCGATTTGTGCTGGAGGCATTGCAAGCCGGTGAATGCGATCTTGCACTGCTGTATGATTTTGATCTGCCAAAAGACTTGGTCGTCGTGCCTTTGACTCAGCTGACAACTTATGTACTGCTTGCCGAGGGGCATCCGCTCGCGGCAAAATCTGTATTGACGCCTGCTGACCTCGTTCAGCATCCAATGGTGCTGCTTGACGCGCCGCCGAGTCGCGATTATTTCACCGGAATTTTGGAAAACGCAGGCGTCACGCCGCAATTTGCTTATCGTTCGTCGAGTTTCGAGATGGTGCGCAGTCTGGTTGGACATGGTCTTGGAACAACTTTGCTTGCTACCAAACCGGCCTCACCCATGACCTATGACGGACGCGCGCTGGTTACCCGCCCATTGAAAGCAGATGTTGAACCCAGTCAGGTCGTCTTGCTGCGCCGGTCGAACAAACGTTCAAGGCCGGCAGACGAGTTCCAAAGCTTTTGTGAGGAATTGTTTTGTGGTCAGGTTTAAGTCCCCAAGAGGCGGGTTTTGGATGCCTGCCGAAGGTGTAAATTGCCTGGAACGAGGACTGGCAGGGTAATGCGAAGCATCATTGGCGTGCGCTGAAAGCCGGCATTGGTCCACCCATGGGACAGGGTGAGCGGCGCAAGCGATTCGCACCGTTCATTTGCGAGAGCCGGTACTCGGCTCACCTTTGGGCAATCTGCTTGATGTTCGCGGTCACAGATTCGGTGTGGTTCCAATTTCTCGCGACGGGTGAGAATCTGTTTATAATGCCGAAGTTCCGGGTCAAGATCCAGCCCGGATTTCTGTCGCGATTGCTTGCCTGAACGGAGCGGTTTGCGCTTTGGTGATCAAGCGTATCTGAGGCAGAACCGAAGTCAAAACGGATCAAACTAAACCTCATGGGAGGGAAGCAAGATGAATAAAGACCTCAAACAGCCGTCACGCCGTAATTTCCTTAAAGGTGCGGCTGTCGGGACTGCCGCCACAGTTGCTGCGGTACCATACCTGGCCAATGCACAGACTGTGCTCAAAGTACAGGCCGCCTGGGGCGGTGGTATTTTCCTTGAGTTCGCGCAGGACTATGTCAACAAGGTGAATGAAATGTCTGGCGGTTCGCTGGTCATTGACTTGCTGGCTGTCAATTCAGTCGTTAAAACCGCTGAAATGCAGACCGCAGTACACAAAGGCGTGCTTGACGGTGCGCACCTGGTGACAGCTTACTGGTACTCAAAGAGTGCTGCCGCGTCATTGTTCGGCACCGGTCCCTGTTTTGGCTGGAACGCCAATCAGTTGCTGGGCTGGATCAAGTATGGCGGCGGTTCGGAGTTGTATTACGAACTGATGGATGCACTCAAACTGGATCTGGTTGGTTTCTTTAACAGCCCCATGCCGGCGCAGCCGCTTGGCTGGTTCAAAGAAGAAATCAAGGACTCCAGCCAGATGGCAGGTCTGAAGTATCGAACCGTGGGTCTCGCGGCTGATGTGCTGCAGGAAATGGGCATGTCTGTTGTACAGCTGCCGGGTGGCGAAATTCAGCCGTCAATGAAAAGCGGTTTGATTGATGCTGCTGAATTCAATAATCCGACCTCGGATAAGGATTTCGGTATGCAGGATGTCTCCAAGCACTATCACCTCGGCAGTTTCCACCAGAGTCAGGAAGCATTTGAGGTGATCTTCAACAAGAGTCTGTTCAATAAACTGGCTCCTGAGCATCAGAAAATCCTCGAATATGCCTCTGAGGCAGCATCTACGGATTTCACGTGGAAGTATCAGGACCGCTATTCGAATGACCTCATTTCGCTGCAGGCTGATCATGGTGTCAACGTCTACAAGACACCGGCTTCAGTGATGCAGGAACAGCTTAAAGCCTGGGACATTGTCTCAGCCCGACTCTCGGAAGCTGATCCATTTTTCGCCAGGGTGATTGAGTCCCAGAAAGCCTGGGCCAAGCGTGTGGTTCGCTACGAGCTGCTGAATGCCCCCAACTATGGCGATGCGTATGAGCATTATTTCGGTAGCATGACTTAATCTGATGATAAGTTTTACGGGCCGGCAACTGCCGGCCCGTATGTATCCGATCAACGCAGCGTCCGGTTTAATCGGCAACCTTGGATTGCGTTAACTTCGTTGGCGTCTTAACACTATGAGCAGATTTCTACATTTTGTGGACAGCCTGAGCGTATGGATGGGGAAGTGTTTTGCCTGGTGCATCGTTGTACTGACCTTCGCTACCTGTTATGAAGTCTTTGTTCGCTATGTGCTGAATGCACCAACAGTCTGGGCATTCGATATGAGTGTCCAAATGTACGGGTCGCTTTTTGTGATGGCAGGTGCTTATGCGCTGGCTCAGGACGCACACGTGCGCGGCGATGTACTCTATCGCTTGATGAAACCGAAAACCCAGGCGACCGTCGACCTCATTTTGTATATCGTGTTTTTGCTGCCTGCAGTCTTTGCCCTGACCTGGTACGGCTACGGATTCGCAGCGGATTCATGGTTCTATAAGGAAGTCAGCTGGAGCAGTCCGGCAAGAATCCAGATCTATTTCTTTAAGACTCTGATTCCGGTTGCCGGTGTGCTGATTTTTCTACAGGGATTGGCGGAGTCTATCCGTTGCATCATGTGTATTCGGGACGGGTACTGGCAAAAACGAATGCATGATGTTGAGGAAACCGAGGAGACACTTTTGCAGCAGCAAGGTGAGCTCCAAACTAAACCATAACATTAACTGAAGGCATGTCTGATCCACATATTGCAATCGTAATGCTGGGCCTTTTCATATTCATGGTCCTGCTGGGTTTTCCAATTGCTTTTACCCTACTGGCCATGGGAATTGGATTTGGCTACTACGCCTACTATGACCCGCTCAGAATGGATACGATTTTTGATAATCGGATCTTTGATCTGGCTGTACAGAACACGTTCTCGGTCATGTCCAATGATGTACTTGTCGCGATCCCGTTATTTTTGTTTATGGGGTATGTTGTCGAGCGCGCGAATATTGTCAACCGGCTGTTCTTTTCCCTGCAATTGGCTGCACGTCACTTGCCCGGTTCCATGGCGGTGGCAGCACTGATGACCTGTGCGATTTTCGCGACCGCGACAGGCATTATTGGCGCAGTGGTCACGCTAATGGGCATGCTGGCGCTTCCGGCAATGCTGAAGGCCGGCTACAACAAGAGTTTTGGGGCTGGTGTGATTTGCGCCGGCGGCTGCCTCGGCATCCTCATACCGCCAAGCATTATGTTGATCGTTTACGCAGCAATCGCTGAGCTGTCTCCCCTGCGGCTTTATGCGGCGGCAATGTTTCCGGGTTTGATTCTGGCCGGATTGTACATGATTTATGTTGTGATTCGGGCAACGCTCAATCCGTCACTTGCGCCGAAACCGCGCGAGGAAGAAGTCCCGACTGTAGGTCAAATCGTCTACCAGGTGTTGACTTCAGTGATCCCTTTGGCGGTCCTGATTCTGTCAGTATTGGGATGCATACTGCTTGGACTTGCCACGCCTGCCGAGGCGGCTGGCGTCGGTGCGATGGGTGGGCTTTTGCTGGCACTTGTCTATCGCTCGCTGACCTGGGAAAGGTTTAAAGAATCAGTCTTTTTGACTGCCAAGACATCTGCAATGGTGTGCTGGCTGTTCGTTGGGTCCTGGACTTTTGCCTCAGTATTTTCTTATCTTGGTGGTCACACCGTCATTGAGGAGTGGATTATCGGCTTGAGTCTGGGTACAGTCGGTTTTCTGATTCTTGCGCAATTTGTAATATTCCTGCTGGGATGGCCACTTGAGTGGACGGAAATTCTGATTATTTTCGTGCCCATTTTCCTCCCGCTGCTGGACACTTTCGGTGTGAATCCTTACATGTTTGCAATGCTGATTGCACTGAACCTGCAAACATCATTCTTGACGCCACCGATGGCGATGTCGGCCTACTATCTGAAGGGCGTAGCACCAAACGTTCAACTGGTCGAAATCTTTAGCGGCATCATGCCCTATCTTGGTATTGTCATTCTGACGATGGTGCTGGTATACATTTACCCGCAGATTGCGCTGTTTTTGCCAGATTTCTTTTTCGGCAAGGTTCCACTATAAGCGGGTCGGTAAGGGCGCGCACTTCATGTCATGTCCCTGCACTCACTAGGCATATGCCAGGCAGCCGAACTGATCGCGGCTGGAAATATTACTGCGCGGGCATTGGTGGATGACTGTCTTCAGCGGATAGACGAATTCGAGGCCGAAATTCAGGCCTGGGCGTGGCTTGACCGCGAATATGCCCAGCGTCAGGCAGACCGTCTCGATGATGCCCGGCGGCACGGCAAATCACTTGGAAAACTGCACGGTGTTCCACTCGGTATCAAGGACATTATTGATACCCGGATGATCCCGACCGAGCACGGCTTCGCTTTGTTTGAAGGACGGGTGCCGAACAGCAACGCAACTGTGATTGATAAACTTCAGGAACACGGTGCAATCATCATGGGGAAAACTGTCACTGCGGCACTTGCGACACTCATGCCGGGCAAGACTGCTAACCCCCATAATTCCGAACACACCCCGGGTGGCTCCAGCAGCGGCAGCGCTGCTGCGGTAGCGGCCTATATGGTGCCAGGCGCGGTTGGCACGCAAACGAACGGTTCAGTCATCCGTCCGGCCGCGTTTTGTGGCACAGTCGGTTTCAAGCCAAGTTATGGATTGATTTCCCGAAAAGGCGTGTTGCGTCAGTCGCCGTTTCTTGACCAGTTGGGGGTCTTTACACGCAGTGTGGAAGACGCTGCCCTGCTTGCCGAGGCCATGGCTGGTGCTGACAAAGACGATGCGTCCACGTTGGGCTTCGGTGCAGTGCCGCCACTTTTGTCAGTCTGTCAGAGTGAGCCTCCAGTGACACCGAGATTTGCGTTTTTACGGACCAGCCGCTGGGATGAGTTAACGGATGATTCGAAGGCTGGACTTGAACAGGTTGTTGATGCCCTTGGCGATCGGGTGACGGAAATCAGTCTGGGTGAATCATTCGATACTTTATGGGAAGCACTGAAGATTGTCAATAGCGCGGAGATGGCAACCTGGTATGGACCGATTTATGAAAAAGGCAGCCAGTACTTCCTTCCCATCGGGGATGAAGCGATGGCTTATGGTCAGTCTGTTTGTGCGAGCGACTATATCAATGCCATGCAATCACGAGAAATTGTAAATGGCATTTTGGACGAGTATTTCCTGGAATATGATGCCATTATTGCGCCCGCGGCACCGGGTGAGGCGCCAAAAGGACTGGATTCGACAGGGAATCCGATGTTTTCGACACCATGGACGTTTTGTGGTGTCCCGGCCATTACGCTGCCGTTGCTGCAAGGAGAGTCGGGTTTGCCGGTCGGAGTTCAACTCGTCGGCCAGCGTATGGACGACGCGCGGCTGCTTCGCACTGCGCGCTGGTGTATGCGCACGTTAACTGACCGCGATTAATGCCGGTCAACAGTTCAATTTATCGTTATTGAAGAAATATAGATATGAAAAACGAGGTCATCGCAGGGATTTTAAGCATGATACTGGTCAGCACCTTTCTGCTTGGTTTGGCCGCATCAATCGGTAAACCGCCATTCTGGGTGATTGTTGTTGTCGTACTGTGTGGTGCATGGATTGCCTGGTATCAGGACGCAGTCAGGAATCCGAACGCAGAATAGATAATCAAACGGCGAGGCGCGTTGTGTCTTGGGCTTTGCCTCAATCTCGATTAAACGATCGGTGACACGCATAGCCGCCGGTTGCCTGTAAGGTAATCCATAGCGCGTACCGGCACTCACTTTCTGTTCCAAAAAAAAGGGATATATCCTTTTAAGTTGACAAAGCTCAGAATTTAGAATAAAATTGCACAACCACAAATATGCGATGTTTCGGAAATTATTATCGCATTATGCGCAAAAGAAAAGACCAAAGAGAACGAGTCAGTCTGTATGAATTCATAGCTCAGTTTGAGACGGAAGACGCGGCGATGGCGTATATCGAATCGCGGCGCTGGGTGAACGGGCGTCAATGCCCCAGATGCGGATCGGAGTCGACCAGCAATGCCAGTCACAAGACCATGCCCTATTGGTGCAAAGCGTGCCGCAAGTATTTCAGTGTTCGAACTGAAACGCTGATGCAGGGCAGTCCGATCAGCTACAAAAAGTGGCTGATGGCGATCTACCTGCTGTCGACCTCACTGAAAGGGGTATCGAGTACCAAGCTTGGCAATGACATTGGCATTCGACAAAGCAATGCCTGGTATTTGGCGCACCGTATCAGGGCGGCCTGGGCGAATAATGCATCCAGATTGTTTGGCTGTCAGGTGGAGGTTGATGAAACTTACCTTGGTGGCAAGGAGAAGAACAAGCATCAGGGAAAGAAACAGCAAGCAGATCAAATCATTCAAGGTGGCTGACACCAAGGCGATTGCGCTGCACCAGATTGTTTGTGCAACTGTTTCACAAGGCGCAACTGTGTATACAGACGATGCGACGGCGTACCATGGTCCGGCGCACTACGGATACCGGCATGAAAGTGTCAAGCACTCGCTGGGCGAGTATGTTAAGGGGCAGGCTCACACCAACGGTGCAGAGTCATTTTGGAGTTGTCTCAAGCGCGGTTACTATGGTGTCTATCACAAGATGAGTCCGAAACACTTGCAAAGATACGTGGATGAATTCAGTGCTCGACACAATGTTCGTGAGTTAGACACGATGGTGCAGATTGACTGTACGATACGAGGATTGTTTGACAAGCGTCTGAAATATACCGATCTGGTCGGTGGAACAGATGGCCGGTTACATTAGTGCACGAACAATCGGCCGGTCAGTTCAATGAAACGGTCCGCCAAAGGCGACCAGCCATCAGTCCCACCGATGAGCGACTTCGAATTTGAGGATGTCCTGTCAATATTGCTGGGCCAAAAGCCGCCGGTGAAGAAAAAACCGCCAGAGCAAAAATCTTCCAAGAAATCGAAAGACTTAGCATAAACATTGAGCTGTCAACGTAAAAGGATAATTCCCCCCAAAAAAGCCGGTCTATAACGACCCAGTGGCTGCAGGGCGGCGTCAGGTGCCGACCTTGCCCGTTGACACCATGTTGACCGGGTCTAGGTGCAAATCCGAAATTTCCAGTCGTTTTTGCAAGTTTATAATCACGACTGGTAAGAACAACATAAACTGGAGAAGATAGTCGTGCAAACTGCAGCTGCTGTTGCCTATGAAGCAGGCAAACCCCTTGAAATCGAAACAGTCAATCTCGATGGTCCGAAAGCAGGAGAAGTCTTGGTGGAAATCAAGGCCACCGGTATTTGTCATACCGATGAGTTCACTCTGTCTGGCGCAGATCCGGAGGGTATCTTTCCCGCCATCCTGGGGCACGAGGGCGCCGGAGTTGTCGTTGACGTCGGCAAGGGTGTAACCAGTGTCGCCAAGGGCGACCACGTGATCCCGCTCTATACCCCTGAATGCCGCCAGTGTGATTACTGTACCAGTGGCAAGACTAACCTGTGTCAGGCAATTCGTGAAACCCAGGGGCAGGGGATCATGCCGGACGGTTCAAGTCGCTTTTCGATTGGCGGCACTCCCGTGTACCACTACATGGGGACCTCAACTTTTTCGAACTACACTGTTGTACCGGAAATCGCGCTAGCAAAAATCCGCGAGGACGCGCCGTTTGACAAGGTGTGCTATATCGGTTGCGGCGTAACGACCGGTATCGGGGCTGTGATCAATACTGCCAAGGTTCAACCCGGCGACAACGTGGTGGTTTTCGGCCTTGGAGGAATCGGGCTTAACGTCATCCAGGGTGCAAGAATCGCTGGCGCCGATATGATCGTCGGAGTTGATATCAATCCTGCGCGCGAATCACTGGCAGCGCAATTTGGCATGACACATTTTGTCAATCCGAACGAAGTCGAAGAAGATTTGGCACCCTACATTGTTTCACTAACCGGCGGCGGCGCCGACTTTAGCTTTGAGTGTGTCGGCAATGTTGATCTCATGCGCGCGGCACTGGAATGCTGTCACAAGGGCTGGGGCGAAAGCGTGATCATCGGAGTCGCTGGTGCGGGTCAGGAAATCAGCACGCGACCGTTTCAGCTGGTAACCGGACGGGTCTGGCGCGGAACGGCATTTGGTGGTGCCAAAGGCAGAACGGATGTTCCAAAAATTGTCGACTGGTATATGGACGGCAAAATCAATATCGATGACCTGATTACGCACAAGATGCCACTGTCCAGGATCAATGATGCGTTCGATCTGATGCACGCCGGAGAATCGATTCGCAGCGTGGTCGAATACGCTTGAGTGCCACCTGCATGGAGGTTGTCAGCGAAAACCGATGCTTTGGCGGTATGCAGGGTGTATACCGCCACCGGTCTGTTTGTACAAAAACCCCAATGCAATTTGCGGTATTTGTACCACCGGCAGCCAACAGCAGACGATTTCCCGTGCTTTGGTACCTGTCAGGTCTGACCTGTACTGAAGAAAATTTTACGGTCAAGGCGGGTGCGCAAAGATTCGCTGCGCAACATGGTCTGATCATTGTCGCCCCCGACACCTCGCCAAGGGGCGCGCAAGTTCCAGGTGAGGACGACAGCTATGATTTCGGCACCGGTGCCGGGTTTTATGTCGATGCGACGCAACACCCGTGGTCACAAAACTACCACATGTACTCCTATATTACCCGGGAGCTGCAGGAGCTGGTGATCGAAAATTTTGCGGCCGACCCCGACCGTCAGGGTATTACTGGTCATTCCATGGGCGGCCACGGCGCATTGACAATCGGATTGAAAAATCCGCAGCTTTTCAGGTCAGTGTCAGCATTTTCACCAATTTGTGCACCGATGCAATGCCCGTGGGGGCAAAAGGCACTTGACGGGTATCTTGGCGAAGACCGTTCAGCGTGGCTGGAATATGATGCGGTCGAGCTCATCAGACAGGGCCATCGAAGTGATGAAATCCTCGTTGACCAGGGCGACGCGGATGGATTTTTGCACGAACAGTTAAAACCTGAGCTGCTCGCGGAAGTCTGTCATGAATTGAATCAGCCGCTTAACCTTCGCATGCAGCCTGGCTACGATCACAGTTATTTCTTTATTGCGAGTTTTATTGGGGACCACATCGACTTCCACGCTTCCCGCCTGAGTTGATCTCACGCGACGGTAAACAGGTTTCGCACTGTCTTCGAAACTTTACGTGAGTGGTTTGCTGGGGTCCTGTCCGCCATCGGATGCAGTACGAGGCTCAGGTTTTGATCGCCCGAAGTCAATGCCTGGATGTGCTCTCTCGAAGCAACAATCAGGTCAGACTGCGTACCGTGACAATGGCGTTTCGGAAACCAATTGACGCCGCTTGAATCAGGTCCGTTTGAGTTTCGGTTTGAACGCTTTTTGTTCGGCGCAAACACCGGTAGAACCTGGATGGAGCAAAAATCCGAGCGATGTTGGATATGACCACCGGGCATGCGTAACCTTGACGCATTCGACCTGTCAAAAACTATTACATTGCAGCGAACAAACCTTGTAATACTTAATACTTTATTGAGGAGAGATAAACTTGATGCAAACCGACCTAACCATTAATGGCACCACCCACCGCGTCGACATTGAAAACGATATGCCGCTGTTGTGGGTCTTAAGAGATCGTCTGCAATTGACAGGGACCAAATTCGGCTGTGGTGTCGCCTTCTGCGGCGCCTGCACCGTGCTCGTTGACGGACAGCCGATTCGTTCATGCGTTACCCCGGCAGCGCAGGTGAAAGACAAAGCTATTGAAACAATTGACGGGATCCACTCCGAAGTCGCGCAGGCTGTTCGCGTAGCGTGGACCGAATTAAATGTCGTTCAGTGCGGCTACTGCCAGTCCGGACAAATCATGTCCGCGATCGGACTTCTGTCGAATACCCCAAACCCTTCAACTGACGAGATTGATCAGTACATGTGGGGCAATGCCTGTCGCTGTGCAACCTATCAGCGCATTCGGGCTGCCATTCAACGCGCGTCTAAGATTCTGGAGGGTTAAGCGATGTCAGGAACAATGACC
>JAJDZL010000030.1 GCA_022824665.1 Gammaproteobacteria bacterium
AGATTGGGAATTCTCAAATTCATGCTACCGACGTAGTTTTTGCCGTCAACACGCGTCGATTTGGCTCATGCCTGGTGCCGAAGCCGCACATTGGCGCCAGTATTGCCGCAATTCGGACCTATGGAAAATAGCAGTCTTGGACGCACAAGATGCCATCAATAAGTGAGCGCAAGCAATGCCGACCGTGGCACCGTGATCGATAAAGTTCGTAAATGGCATGTTTGGAGCCGATTCTCACGCGTTTATACTTTGTGACCATATTCATCAGTGCAAAAGCATGGTTTAGGGGCAACTCATTGGAAGTCAATTTTGAACACGGACGCGGCGATATTGGACGTACTCAGACTGACGTCTCGCGCGAGCGCTATGAGTTCAACAAATTGCGCAAACGCCTAAGGCGCGAGGTTGGCAATGCGATTCGCGATTTCGGCATGATCGTCGAGGGCGACCGCATTATGGTTTGCCTGTCGGGCGGCAAGGATTCGTACACAATGGTCGATATCCTGATGGAGCTTCAGCTGCGCGCACCGGTGTCATTCGCTCTGACGGCGGTCAATCTTGATCAGAAACAGCCAGGTTTTCCTGAGCATGTGTTACCGGATTACCTGACATCACTCGGCATCCCGTATCACATTTTGGAAGTTGACACCTATAGCGTGGTCAAGGACGTGATTCCGGAAGGAAAGACCATGTGTGGTTTGTGTTCCAGACTTCGCCGTGGAATTCTGTACCGTTATGCCAGGGAAAACGGTTACAACAAGATAGCACTGGGTCACCATCGTGAAGACATCGTCGAAACTTTGTTTCTCAATATGTTTCACGGTGGCAAATTGAAAGCAATGCCGCCAAAGCTCAAAAGTGACGATGGTGCGAATGTCGTCATTCGTCCGCTGGCATACTGTCGTGAAGCGGACATCGAAAAATACGCCAAGTATCGCGATTTCCCGATCATTCCCTGTAATCTTTGTGGCTCGCAGACGAATCTCGAACGAGTCAGAATCAAGGAGATGCTCAGGCAGTGGCAAAATCAGCACCCGGGGCGAGTGGACAATATCTTCCGCAGCGTCCAGAATGTTTCGCTATCGCAGTTGGCGGACAAAAGCCTGTTTGATTTTGTGTCTTTGACGGCTGAGCGCGACACCCGATCAGCGAAGTGAGTTAGATGTCATCCAAAACGAAATCAGATCAAGGTTTATTCGTCGGTTCGAGGAAATCGGACTTTGTGGACGGTCTGCTCCGGTTTATCGGGAATTCTCCCACCCCCTACCATGCATCAAGGAGTCTTTGTGAGTTGCTTGACGAAGCTGGCTTCAGACGTTTGTCTGAAACCGATGAGTGGCAAATCAAGAGCGGGGATAAGTGTTATGTCAGCCGCAACGGAACTTCGGTCATTGCGTTTCGGTCCGGAACGAGGCGCGTCGATTTGCGCGGCATACGCCTGATTGGCACCCACATCGACAGCCCCTGTCTCAAACTGACGCCCAAGCCCGTTTATGGTCAACATGGTTATTTTGGTTTTAATGTTGAGGTGTATGGCTCCGCATTGCTTCGTACCTGGTTCGACCGGGACCTGTCTTTGGCGGGGCGGGTATTTCATCGCAAATCTTCCGGCAAGGTGATTAGCAATCTGATTGATTTTAAAGACCCAATTGCGGTCATTCCGAGCATTGCCATACATCTGGAACGGGATGCAAATAAGCGCCAGAAAATCAACAGTCAAATTCACATCAATCCGGTGTCGTTGTTGTCCAGCAGACTCGATAGCCACGCCCGGAATTCCGCTGAAAGCGATAGATTTGAGAGTGTCATATATCGACAGTTGGCTGCGCAGGGGATAGAAATCGGAGACAAGAAGCTGTTGGGTTTTGATCTTCGATTCTACGATACCAATCCGCCGAAGTACATAGGACGCGAAAACTACAAGCGGGTCGGTCCATTACGTCGCTATGAATCGCTGCCCTTCGGTTATTTGTCCAGCGCGAGAATTGACAATCTGCTAAGTTGTTATGCGGGTGTTCAGGCGCTGATCGAAACCGATCAGGGAAATACCTGCATGCTGGTTTGCAGCGACCATGAGGAAGTTGGCAGTATGTCTGATACGGGGGCCCAGGGCAGTTTTCTTGATCAGGTCCTGAAAAGGGCAGTGAGACTTGATCCCGCGCTGATTCGACGTTCAGTGATGATTTCTGCAGACGGCGCACATGCGCTGCATCCCAATTACCCGGAAAAACACGATAAGCAGCACGGACCGCGGTTGAATAATGGTCCGGTCATCAAGGTCAACGCCAACCAAAGATACGCAACCAGTGACGAAACCGAATCGCTGATCAGAAACCTGTGTGAAAGTCATGAAATTCCCCTGCAGGAATTTGTTTCGCGAAACGATATGCCCTGCGGGACAACGATTGGACCACTTGTTGCCGCGCAACTTGGCATCCGTACGGTTGATGTCGGTGTCGCGCAATTTGCCATGCATTCGGCCCGCGAATTGGCAGGTGTCGGCGATACGATTGCCTTTAGAAAATTGCTAAAGGCGTTCTACGACGCGAAAGATGTCACGTACATTGATTGACTGCATCCACGCAGTCTTGTCTTGATTTTCGCTTGGAAAGACCGTGTGCGACCGGCAACAAAATGTTTGCGGACCTGGTAATGCTTACTTCCAACAATGACTGAGACAGCCTTTTGATCAGTGATTTGTTCTTTGTACTGCACACAAACGGCGCACACGATTGGCGATGCCGGTTCGATTTTCGGCAGACGGGAAGATGCTTGACGAGGTTTCCTTATCGTGCTATGATTCTTCGAAAGGACGATTCATTTTTTTTGGGTTTTATCCAAATTGTTTGCAACCATGAAAGGTAAATTTCTCGCCGGTTCGCTGCTTTTGCTGGCGTTGTCGCTGGTCCCGGTTCAGGTTACTGCTGAACACAATGGCTTGCTTCGAATTGGGGTTGATCCTGGCTACCCGCCTTTCAGTGACGTGGATGAAACGGGTAAGCTTAAGGGGTTCGACATCGAAATTGCGCTGCTGCTCTGCGCTGCGATGCACGTTGAATGGGAATTCGTCCAAGTCGAGTGGAAGGGGTTAATCCCCCAGCTTCGTATCGGCAACATCGACGCGATCATTTCCAGCATGTCAATAACCGAAGAACGGCGCGAGCGAGTTGCATTTACAAATCGCTATTACAGCAATATTGTGCGATTCGTGGCGCACAAGGATTCAAGTTTCGATCCAAATAATCTCGAGGGCCGCATCATTGGAGTCGCGCCAGCAACGGTTTCTTCCGACTGGCTTGAAAAGAACGCTGCCGATATTGCAACCATCAAACACTTTACTGAACAAGGGTCTGGTTTCGAAGCACTAAGAAACGGTGAAGTGGATGCAATATTTGGCGATGGTCTTGGGTACTGGCACTGGCTGCAGAGTCCAGAAGGTGCCGATTTCACTTTTGCGGGAGACGGTTATCGAATCGATGAAGGTATCGGCATTGCCGTGCGCAAGAATGACGAGGAGCTGCTTAAAAAATTGAACCAGGCACTTGATACCATTCTTGCTGATGGTACCTACGCTACGGTAAACGAGCGTTATTTTCCTTTCAGTATCTACTGACCATTCTGATGTCCTAAATTCGACGCGAATTGGTCTTTCAGGCCGCATTACTCGAGTCTCAAAAAAACAAAAGTCTGCCAGAGCCCAGACACTTTTCACCGTTCAATTTGAGTTCAATAAGCCCGCAATTTTCCTAAGTTCTGCAAAACCGTCCACCAGGCGTGGTGAAGGCCGGCCGAGGAACGCTTCAGGGATAGTGTAGACAGTCTTCATCTGTACAAATTTGGTGTCCTGCCACAAAGGATTTCGGTACACGACCTTGGGACGATATTTGTGACGCTGCACCCCGCACCACGAAATTACAACCGCGTCGGGATTGAGCTCGCGCAGCTCTTCATCGGTCAGCGGGGTACTTTTGACACTGCGATTTCCAATCGGGTTTTCAAGACCTGCAGCGAGCAGAATATCCTCTGTCCACGAGCGGCTGCCAGGCGCAATTACAGGTTTTGGCCACCACTGAATTAACACGCTTGGGCGTGCCCCGGTGATGGCAGCGGGTTTCAATGCCTGTTGCATTTCAGTGATGCAGCGTTGCGCGTTCGGCCGCGCTTCCAATAGATCACCGATCAGGGCGATATCCCGATAGATATCCTCGAGCCGAATCGGTTCCAGCGCGATGTGAGGCAAGCCGGCAGATTCCAACGCGGCAACGACTTTTTCGTGTCCCGGCACGGTAAGCGAGGCGAGGACTAAATCCGGCTTTAGTGCAGCGACGTGATCAACGTCGATCCCGAGATCCGGTCCAACTCGCGCAAGCTCAGCGACTACATTCGCCGGGTAGTCGGAATAGTCATCAACACCGACCAGCATTTGGGAACACCCGATCGCATGCACAATTTCAGTATTGGAACAGGTAAGAGAAACAACGCGCATGAATGGTTTGGATCGGTTTGATATGTCAGTTTGTGTTCGTAGTCGGATGAAATTTTACTTCGCCTGAATCAATCAGTCTGCTGTCATGTGCCAATGATGCGCACCGGACCGGTCATCAGGACTTCTCAGGCGTGTGCTTGGGTGAAATTTTGGCGTAGAAATTTTCTTCCGCGGCGCGTGCTCAGACTCGCATTATTTTTCAATTGAAACAGCCTCAATTCAGTGATAATGACCCTATTGACGAGTGATTGATCCATTAAAACTTCTGCAGAGTCAAATCAATGAAAAGCCACTATCGTGCAGTTGTCATCGGCGGCGGCGTTGTCGGTGCGAGCATTCTTTATCATCTGGCCAAACTCGGCTGGAAAGATGTTGTGCTGCTTGAGAGAAAGGAGCTGACAGCAGGGTCTACCTGGCATGCTGCAGGTGGCTTTCATCCGCTCAACAATGATCTCAATATTTCCAGTCTCCAGGCCTATACCATAAATCTATATGAGGAAATTCAACGCGAAAGCGGGCAGGACATCAGCATGGTGCGAGGTGGCAGCCTGATCTTGGCGGCCAATTCGGCGCGCTGGGAATATCTCAAGTACATGAGAACGATCTTTCAGACAATGGGAATTGAGCCTGAACTTGTAACGCCGTCTGAAATCAAGCAGATGTGTCCCCTGGTTGATGTCGCTGATTTGCACGGTGGACTGTGGGATCAGTATGAGGGCTACCTGGACCCGCACGGAACGACAGTCGCGTACGCTAAATCGGCAGAAAAACGCGGTGCGCAAATCATTTTGCGCAACCGGGTGTTGGAACTTCACCCAAGAGCGGAGGGCGCCTGGGATGTGGTGACCGAAAAGGGCACAATTGTCGCGGAGCATGTTATTAATGCGGGCGGTCTTTGGGCGAGAAAAGTCGGACTGATGGCCGGTGTAAATTTACCGGTCAGTCCAATGCAGCATCACTACCTGGTCACAGAACCGATTGCCGAGTTGACCGCCAGCGATGAAATTATTCCGTCAGTTCTCGATCTTGATGGATTTACCTATATGCGACCTGAACGAAAAGGCCTGCTGATGGGTGTCTATGAGTTGAATCCCAAGGTTTGGCACCTCGAAGGCGCACCCTGGGACTACGGAATGGAACTGATCCCCGAAGAATTTGATCGGATCGCTCCACAACTCGAAAAAGGCTTTAAACGGTTTCCGATACTCAACGAGGTGGGTATCAAACGCTGGGTGAACGGCGCGTTCACATTTACGCCGGATGGCAACCCGCTGGTCGGCCCTGTCCCGGGGCTTAGGAACTTTTGGGTCGCGTGCGGTGTAATGGCCGGATTCAGTCAGGGTGGAGGCGTCGGTCTGGCGCTTGCCCAGTGGATGATAGACGGAGAACCACAGGCCGATATTTTTGGCATGGATGTTGCCCGATACGGAGACTTTGCCAGTCGGGATGATTACCTGTCCGCGACTGTTCGACAGTTTTATGCCAGACGCTTCGTGCTGACTTATCCGAATGAGCAGCTGCCGGCGGGCAGACCGCTTGACTTGTCTCCCATTCATGACCAGATGGTTGAACAAGGCGGACGTTTCGACAGCCTGTGGGGGCTTGAAGTACCACTTTATTTCGTGCCGGACGACCCCGATTTCGAGGAAACTCCGACGCTCAGACGATCCAATGCGTTTGACATCATCGGCCGGGAGGTGAGAGCAGTCCGATCGAGTGCAGGGATGGTTGACATTACCGGGTTCTCCCGCTATGAAGTATCAGGACCGGACAGCGAAAAATGGCTCAACCGATTGCTTGCCTGCCGTCTGCCTCGAGTGGGCGGGATTCGTCTGGCGCCGATGCTGGCACCGAGTGGCCGGCTCGCTGGTGATCTGACGGTGATGCGGCTTGCATCTGACCGCTTCTGGCTGATGGGTTCATATTACCTGCAGGCCTGGCATATGCGCTGGTTTCAGGATCATCTTCCTGCGCGCGGCGTTGCAATCAGAAATCTTTGCAAGGAATATTCCGGGCTGTCGATATCTGGACCCGGCTCAAGAGATGTGCTGCAAGGCGTGGTTGCTGAAGACGTGTCAAATCGCGCCTTTCCATTCATGAACTGCCGGGAATTCGATATTGGCGATTGCATCGCGGTGATCGGCCGGGTCGCGGTGACCGGGGAGTTGGGCTACGAAATCAATGTGCCTGAAAACCGCATGCACAGTCTCTACCAGCGCCTTTCTGGGCAAGGTGAAGCTGTGGATATGAAACTGTTCGGGTTTCGCGCCATGAGCAGTCTCAGACTTGAGAAAGGATTCGGTGCGTGGTCGCGGGAGTTTACCTCGGCATATACCCCAAAAATGGCCGGCATGGCGCGATTCATCGATTTTGACAAGGGCGATTTTATTGGCCGGGAGGCAGCCTTGCGTCAGCGTGACTGCACGGTCGACCAGGTGTTAAAAATTTTCGAAATTGAATCCGGCGATGCTGAAGTATCTGGATTCGAGCCAATCTGGCACGACGGGCGGCGCGTTGGATTTGTGACGTCAGGCGACTATGGTCACTGGGTGGAAAAGAGCCTTGCGCTGGCTTATGTTTCGAGCGAGGTTGCCGATGAGCAGACTGGATTTTCAGTCTCTGTTGTTGGTGTGAATAAACCTGCGCATCTGCTGAGCGAAGCGCCGTATGATCCGGCAGGCGTTCGGCTAAGGTCGTAGACCGATTGAGGGAGGGATAGGTATGAAAGAGCTGTTGCAGCGAAAAACTTTGTCTTGGGCTATGTATGATTGGGCAAACTCTGCGTTTGCCACCACAGTGATCGCAGGATTTTTTCCGATTTTCTTCAGGCAGTACTGGTCAGCGGATGTCGATGGTACCCTGACCACCTTTCGGCTAGGCGCTGCTTCTTCCATAGCAAGTTTGATTATTGTGATCCTGGCTCCAATTCTTGGCGCCATATCTGATCGTGCGAGCATCAAGAATAAGCTGCTAATGATGTTCGCCTTTGTCGGCATTCTATCGACACTTGGTTTATTCCTGGTCGCTGAAGGGATGTGGTTTCCTGCTATTTTGCTGTTTGTCGTCGCGTCATTGGGATTCTCCGGTGCAAATGTCTTTTACGACGCATTGCTGCTTGATATCGCGCCGGACAGTGATCGCATTCATGTTGTTTCGGGGTTTGGTTACGCGCTGGGTTACTTGGGCGGTGGTGTGCTATTCGCGATCAATGTCTTTATGGTGCTAAGTCCCCAAGTTTTCGGCTTCGCAAATGCCGCTCAAGCCGTTAAATTCAGCTTTCTTACTGTTGCTGTTTGGTGGGCGGTTTTTTCGATTCCGATTATGTTGTTTGTCAAGGATCCGCCGGCTCAAAACATCGGCTTGGGCCGTGCGATCGGCGATGGTTTTCGCCAACTCGGGGAAACGTTTCGCGAAATTCGCACCAGGCGTACGATTCTCCTTTTTCTTTTCGCTTACTGGTTCTACATTGACGGCGTCGATACCGTGTTTCGGATGTCTGTCGATTACGGTTTGTCAATCGGGCTCAGTTCCAATGACTTAATTACAGCTTTGCTGATGGTGCAGTTCATCGCGTTTCCTGCTGCGCTGATCTTCGGTAAACTCGGTCAGAAGATTGGTGCCCGGCGAGGCATCTATTTGGGTATCGCAGTTTATGTCGCTGCCACAGTGTGGGCTTACTTTATTACCAGCGGTACGGAGTTCTTCATTTTGGCAGCGATGGTTGGTCTCGTCATTGGCGGCATACAGGCACTAAGCCGTTCTTTGCTGGGTCAGCTGATCCCGCCGGACCGGGCTGGTGAATATTACGGATTTTTTAATATGGTTGGTAAGTCAGCAGCGGTAATCGGGCCATTCCTGGTTGGCTGGTCGGCCGCGATGTATGGGCCGCGCAACTCAATTCTGTCGGTTATCGTTCTGTTTGCTGCCGGAGCTGCTCTGCTATGGTTTGTAAAACCCTCTGCAAGCACAGCGAAGCCACCGGCCGCATGAGTGCGGGTCGGTCAGAAAATTGGTACAGGGGGAGGAGTGTGTGCGAAGAAGTGCCGAAACTATTCGCAGTTTATTCGCAATCCGGTTCTTCGTCCTCGACCGCCTGAATTTCCGGGTCGGTAATCAAGACCACCGTGGTGGTTTGCTGTTCCTCCTCTGCAACCGTATTAGTTGTCTCGGAGTCTGCAAACGAGGGGCTTGCAATGAATGCCAGCAAACACAATGCAAATGCTTTTTTGATTACTGAATCGAGCATACGAATGACCTTATACAAAAAAAACAATCCCTGTTTTCGTTTAATGATGATACCTTATTTTGATTGGTCATTACCCGAATTGTTCCCGTTGTGGTTGAATGAGTTTCAGGTCGCGGAAATAATTCGAATACAGACGAATACGCGGCGCACTGCTAAGTGAGTGCGTAAAGAGAAAGTGGATTACTTTGCTTTTCCGGGATTCGCGTACAATACGGCACTTGGGTTTTGTGCTGACAGTCAGAGCCGGGACTGGCAGCGGATCATCAATCGTTCACTAAATCGGTTATTTGGATATTCAGTATGCCACCCAGGAAACAGGCCCGCAGGGTCAGAGCGGAAAAAGGCGTCTCCCGAGTGGAACAGTTGCCCTTGCGGCGCATCGTTAACCGATTTCCACCGATTTGTGCAATATCGGAAGACGAGGTTGAATTTATTCACCGCTCATCGCTTGATGTGCTGGAGCAGGTTGGAGTCGAGGTCATGTCGCCTGAGGGGCGCAGGCTGCTGTTGGACAACGGATCAATAGCGAAGCCTGACAGCGATGTTGTATTGATCGATCGTCAGTTGGTTGAAGCCTGTCTCAAGACGGTGCGTCCAACTTTTACCATCCACGCCCGTGATCCGGCTCACAATTTGGAAATGGGTGCCGAGCAGATTTTTTTTGCAACAGTCGGCAGTGCACCGCATGCATCGGATTTGGATAGCGGCCGGCGTACGGGTAATCTCAAGGATTACCGGGACTTTCTCAGGCTGACCCAACAGCTGAACATCGTACACTTTATCGGCGGCTATCCGGTTGAAGCGATCGATGTTCATCCATCAATTCGACACCTTGAGTGTTTGCGCGACAGCGTTTTGTTAACCAATAAGGTATTTCATGCTTATTCGCTCGGTCAAGCGCGCAATCTGGATGCAATCGAAATTACCAAAATCGCCAGGCAGCTTGACGATGAACAGCTGGCAAGTGAACCTAGTCTCATCACGGTGATTAACTCAAACTCGCCGTTACGTCTGGACGCCAATATGGTGACCGGCATCATTGAAATGTCGCAACGAAACCAGGTTGTGGTGTTAACCCCGTTTACGCTTAGCGGTGCGATGGCACCCGCGACATTGGCGGGGGCCATTACGCAGCAAAACGCTGAGATACTGGCTGGATTGACGATCTCACAGCTGACGCAACCCGGGGCACCATTCATTTACGGCGGCTTTACCTCCAATGTAGATATGCGCTCTGGCGCGCCGGCTTTCGGTACGCCGGAGTATATGAAGGCAGCACTGATCAGCGGACAGATGGCGAGACGCTATCGACTGCCATTTCGCTCTTCAAATACCAATGCTGCCAATTCGGTTGATGCTCAATCGGCCTATGAATCGGTATTTTCGCTGTGGGGTGCGGTGAACGGTCACGCACATTTTGTGCTGCATGCAGCCGGTTGGCTGGAAGGTGGGCTGACCGCTTCATTTGAAAAGTTTGTACTTGATGCAGATCTCTTGCAGATGGTTGCAGAATATCTGGCACCGATCACGATTGACGACGCGGAAACCGGTATTGATGCGATGACTCAGGCTGGGCATGGCGGGCATTTTTTTGGTACCGACCATACGCAGCAGCGTTACCGGGATGCGTTTTATTCGCCGCTGATTTCCGACTGGCGAAACTATGAGACCTGGAGCGAGGCGGGCTCACCGCAGGCGATGGAGCACGCCAATCGGCTCTACAAGCAGTTGCTTGCTGAATATGAACCGCCTCCGATAGATGAGGCAGTCAGGGATCAGTTGGATGACTTTGTCAACCGCCGAATTGCTGAAGGTGGTGTTGTGACTGACTTTTAACGGGTCTGACCGACTGGTTATTCCGGGTATCCATGTGAACCGGCGGTACGAACGAGTTGCTTGCCCATGTTCTCAGAATGAAGCAGTTTCAGAAAAGCCGCGGGCATGCTTTCGATGCCGTCCATGAAGTCTGTCTTGAAAACCAGCTGACCGTGAGCGGCACTATGCGCCAGTGTGCGCCTGGCTTCGGGGTACATCTCCAGGTGATCAAAGACCAGGAAGCCTTCAATTCTTGCCCGGTTAACCAGAATCTGGCGTAAAAATCGCTCACCCGTGTCGGGCTCGTCGAATTTGCCGGCCAGGCTGATCGTCCCGACCACAATCACCCGTGCCCTGAGTGCCAGATTCTGCATCGCTGCATCGTGTATTGGGCCCGCAGTATTGTCGAAATAAATGTCAACCCCTTTGGGACATGCCTGCCGGATGTCAGCGTTCAAATCATTGCTTGCGCGGTAGTTGACGCCTGCGTCATAGCCAAGATTCGTACACCAGTCGAGTTTAGTCTGCGAACTCGCGACGGCAACAGCGCGGCAGCCGTAGGATTTTGCGAGTTGTCCCACCACCTGTCCCACCGCCCCTGATGCGGCGGATACCAGGACAGTCTCACCAGACTTTGGTTTGCCAACTGAATTCAGCGCAATCCATGCCGTAATGCCCGGCATGCCGAGATAGCTCAGCCACGCATGTGGGGGACCGATATCGGGATCAACCCGTGTCAGTCCATCAGTTGCCAGTACCGCGTACTCCTGCCAGCCAAAATTAATGGTTTCGACGAGTTCGCCGGGGTGCCAGTCCGGGTGATTGGATTCAATGATTTCGGCAACTGCACCGCCGCACATAACTGAACCGAGTTCGACGCCTTTCGCGTAGCCCTGCTTGGCACTGATTCGTCCACGCATGTATGGATCGACCGAAAGATACAGTGCACGGGCGAGTATATGGTTGTTGGGAACGTCGGATATTTCCTTGCTTTCAAGTCGCCAGTTGTTTTCGACCGGCATGCCTTCAGGGTAGGATGCCAGAACCCAGTATCGATTTTTGATGCTCATTTTTTAGGCCAGGTGTTTTCGATTGGTTAATTGATCATTGCTCAAGTTTAGCCGTTGTGACCATTATCCAGTGGATTAGTCGTTGTGTTGTGTACCATCGAGCAAATCATCTGGTGATCATGTATGTCGGAGAGCGCCATCGAAGAAATTCTTGACGTCATCAGCATCAGGCCACCCAAGCAGATAGTCGAACTGGTGGCGGGTAATATTTGCCTGCCCGGCCAGTTTTTCCGCAAGTGTGTCTTCGCAGATCGGGTTTTGCGGTGCTCCCAAGGGATAGGCGCATTGGTGCTCCAGGGTCTCGTCGCCCAATTTGATCATCAGGCGATCCGGCTGTGCGGGATCAAAATTGAGCAGGGGATTTCGCGCGGCTTCCGGGACCACCTTGACGAGCCTGATGATTCGATCAACATTCGGTCGCGTCCAGAAGCTGTTAGCCGAATCATCCAGAGTAAGGTTGCCTTCAACAAGCGTTTGAGCAACACAGGCTGGTAGTGAAAATAATGCCTCTTCGCGCGATTTAGGACGATCATACGGGAGGATATCTCGATGAAAATCCGGCAGGGAAACTTCTATGGAGGTGATTTCGTCCAGCCGATTAATCACCTTTGGCCGCAGTATTAGTGCCGCGCTCATCAGGCGGTGTGTATAACCGCACGATGGCCACAGTTTAAGGAGCAGCCCGTATTCAGTTAAGGCCCACGGTTCTCCCAGGCGCTTCAGCGTACGCCCGGCAACGCCCATAAGCCCGGCAAATCCGCGTCGACTGTCAATGGCGCTCAACGCCCCAGTTGCTCCCGCCTGAGCCAGGCATGCAGCTTCCAGACCCGCGCGCGCAGCAAATCCAGCCTGCAGCGGCTTTGTATTGGTGCCAAACTGCAGGGTAAAGCCTGAGGCTTGTGAGGCTGCAATTGACAACGCGTAAGCGGTGGACACCTGGTCCAGCTTCATTAGCCGCGCAACTGCCGCGGCGGCCCCAATCGCGCCAATCGTCCCTGTTGAATGGAATCCTCGCTGGTAGTGATCCAGGGTTAAGGCTTCGCCCAGCCGAGCGATTACTTCAAATCCGACTGCATAAGCTGCCGCGAGCGACTGACCGCAAACATGTGTGATGTGTGCTGCAGCAAGACAGGCGGGAAGCAGTACAACTGTTGGATGCGTATTGGCCGGTTCTTCCCAGTCATCCAGGTCAAAAGCATGTCCGGCAACAGAATTAAGCAGCGCAGCAAGCGGCGCAGAAGATGTTCGACCGGTTCCGTAAATCGTTGCTTTGCCATGGCATTCAGCCATCAGACCTTTAGCCGCCCGTTCAGATACCTGACTGCGGGCACCGGCAATGATGACACCAAAGCAATCCACGATCGCATTGCGGATAACATCGGTCAGTGAGGAAGAAACTTTCGCATTGATCGCAAAGTCAGCAAGCTCTGTGGTCATGTTCCGGGAGTTAACAGGCATTTTCGATCCGGCCGTTGCATTAGTGGTTGATTTCTTGAACGTGCTCAGAATGTTGGGGAAAAAGTAATTTTATCGGGTTTGAGCTGTATTCATTTCACAGTTGTTGATCACCGCAAAGTCTGATTATGGAAAATCACACTTGGGTTGCCTCGCATTGCAGCTTTCCGCAAGTCGAATGACTCATTGAACTGTAAAAGAATTTAACCCCTGCGCAAGAAATCGATTAATGCGTTATAAAACCGCAATGCTTTGCACTGCGCGAAAATGAAGCTCCTAAAGGCCTAAATTACTGTCTTGGATTTCTGCGCGTAATACATGGTATTCATTACTGCATCATCATGTTTATCTACAAAGTTTTTGGAAAATGACGAAATGACGGCTGTGAGGCGTTAAGTTCAGAGCGCATATAATCTATGTTTCGAATTTGAATTAAAATTCGAATGTACGTTTCTTTGCTGATTTGGCAAACTTCAGTTGGTGTTGCCTGGTTCAAAAGATAAAGCAATCAATTTGAATTGTTCCCAATTTAGCGTATAAGGACATTGCTACGAATCAACTTTGACTAGTCAAAAAATTAACATGGGTTAATTGTGTGTGATGTCTAATATTTTCATACCCACAGAATATCGTCTAGGATATGACAGATCCCGTCAGTCTGACGCGACGCTCGCGGACAGATACATCGAGCATACCACGATAGGAGATCCTGAGCTTGATCCGATCATGGAAGAACTTTCTGCACTGCCAAAAAAGCAGATGCACCAGTTTATTGAAGCGGGTATAGAGCAAAAGCAGAACAAATTGCAGCATGCGCCAGAATCGTTGCAGAATTTCTTTGAATCCATTCAAGTACCACCAGATTGGGTTGACCATCAAGCCTTTAGGCCCGGCATTCGAGCATTTAACCTCAATGTGGAACTCATGCTGGTTGCCTTCGTTACGGGCGTGCTGATCGAAGGTTTTTCAACAATGATCTCGAGATCTTTCAACCTTACCGGAAGGGTCGAGATGACGGGACGCCGTCTGCGTCAGAATAATCGTCAATTGATGGAAATTTTTTATCCAAAAGGTTTATATCGGCAAGGCGATGGTTGGAAGTTGTCCACCCGTGTCCGATTCGTCCACGCTCGCGTCAGGCGGTTGCTGTTAGAATCCGATGAATGGGATTATGAGGCCTGGGGAATGCCGCTTAGTGCGGCACACGTGGGGTTTGCAATTTCAGTCTTTTCGCAACGCTTGCTGGATTTTTCGACCAGACTTGGCGCCCGGTATTCAAATGAGGAAAGGGAGAGTATCCTTGCGATTTGGCGTTATTCGGGGTACCTTATGGGCATACCGGAATCAATTCTCTATACAACCGGCGAAGAAGCAAAATCAATTTATCGTATTGGACGACTCTGTGAGCCAATGCCAAAAGAGGACTCTGTAAAAATGGCAAATCTGCTCATTCAATCAATTCCAGAAGTTGCCAATATTGAAGATCTTCAAGAACAAAAAGAAGTTGTGAAGTTGGCCTATCGTCTTGCTCGAGTGCTTATTGGAAACGAGCTTGCCGATGATTTTGAATTTCCAAAATCTTCTACCATGCTCACTTTGTCCGGTTTTCGTTGGAAACAATTTGTTAAGCGTGTGAGAAAGTCTCAGGGTCGTGTCAGGGCAGATAACTTTACCGAGGTTATTCAGATTTCGGTATATGACGATCATGGTGTGAGCTACGTCATGCCGGACCACGTAAAAGCAGCGAAATCGATCAATTGGTAAATCCGTTTAGGTCCGTAGCGGTATACGAGATATCCAATCAGTGCAGGTATAGACATATCAATGAATCCGGCAATAGCAAATACAGGCATAGAGTCAGAAAGGCTGCGCTGGGTTGGCGGCTTTACACGCGTGAAGACAATGCTATAGAAGGTTAAATTTCTTGCAATTCAATCAGTTTATCGAAGTCATCCTGAATCGTCGTTGGACTGTCGTTGTAATTGCAACGCTGCTCATGGTGCTGCTTGCATCAGGTGGTCGCAGTGTAGTGGTAACGAATGACTATCGGGTGCTGTTCAAGGATGACAATCCTGAGTTGGTCGCGTACAACGCATTGAAAAATGTGTACACGGTCTCTGATCATGCATTGGTTGCTATTGTGCCTCAGGAAGGTTCTGTATTTACGCGTGATGTTCTCGGTGTAATAGAACAACTGACCGAAGCCGCCTGGCTGCTTCCACATTCCCAGCGTGTCGATTCACTGACGAATTATGCCTACAGTGAGGCGTACGAAGATGATTTGATTGTCGAACCGCTGGTTGAACAGGCACACTCCCTCGACATTGATGAAATAGCGCGTATCGAATCAGTCGCATTACGTGAAATCGAGCTTGTCGATCGCCTGGTTTCACGTGAGGGACACGCGAGCGGCATTCTAATCTCGTTTTTACTTCCGGAAGATCGCGATGCCGGCGTTGCCGAGATCACTGATCAGCTGTACAAACTGTTGGATGAATATCGGTCCGCTAATCCGGCTATTGAGTTTTATCTGACCGGTGATGTAGTGATCAATCGGGCCTTTTCCGATGCCACGAAAGACGACCTTAGTACGTTAACACCCATCGTTTTTTTGCTGATTATCGCAGTTTCGATTTTACTCTTGCGATCGGTTCTGGGTACATTGGCAACTATTTTGGTACTGTTCTTTTCGGTGGCTTCAACCATGGGACTTGTTGGCTGGACTGGTGTAGTGCTTAGCCCGACTAATTCAGGTATTCCGCTGATTGTCATGGTGATTGCTGTCGCACATTCCATTCATGTCGTTTCCACCACCTTAACGGGAATGAAAAAAGGCTCAGACAGGCGAGCCGCGATAGCTGAATCAATGCGCAGCAACATCTACCCGGTATTTTTGACTTCAATGACAACCGCAATCGGGTTTCTCAGTCTCAATGCATCTGAATCTCCGCCATTTCACGATTTGGGAAATTTCGTGGCGTTTGGTGTACTTTGCGCGTTCGTTTTTTCCATAACCTTGTTACCCGCGCTATTGTCGCTGCTTCCCTTGCGGGTGCGACCAGGCAAAGTCGCGCAGCATCCATTTGCCGATCGGCTGTCAAATTTTGTAATTTCCAGACATAAGCATCTGCTGTGGTCTGTCGCGTTAATTGCTATCGTGCTGATTCTGGGTATACCGCGTATCGAATTGAGTGATAACTGGACCAGGTATTTTGACGATCGCTATGAATTTCGACGGGATACCGACTTTATTACCAATAACCTGACTGGCATGGAGTCGCTCGAGTATTCACTGAGATCAGGGAGCGAAGGAGGCATCACTGACCCCGGGTACCTGCGAACGATCGAAGCTTTTGCTGAGTGGTTTCGTGAGCAGCCGGAAGTCATTACCGTGCTGTCTTTTTCAGACATCATGAAGCGCCTGAATAAAAACATGAATGGTGACAACCCCGAGTTCTATAGCGTGCCGGATAACCCCGAACTGGCTGCTCAGTATCTTTTGCTTTATGAGCTTTCACTGCCTTTTGGCCGCGACTTGAATGACCGAATTGATATTGCCAAGTCATCAACACGCATGAGTGTTGTGCTGAAAAATCTGACTTCAAGAATGCAGCGGGAACTCGATGAGCGCGCACAGCAGTGGCTGTCTGCAAATGCCCCGGGATTGGCAGCACCCGCAACCGGCTTCAGCATAATTATTGCGCATTTGTCGGAACGAAATATCCATGGAATGCTCCGTGGTACGATCACTGCGATGTTTCTTATTTCATTGATTTTGATATTGGTATTCAAGAGCGTGCGGATGGGACTGGTGAGCCTGTTGCCTAACTTTGTGCCTGCTGCAATGAGTTTCGGTTTGTGGGGCTACCTGGTTGGCACGGTCGGGATGGCATCCTCGGTGGTGACTGCAATCGCGTTCGGTATTGTCGTAGACGACACGATCCATTTTCTCAGCAAATACTTGCGGCACAGACGTGCAGGGGCCTCCACTGCAAATTCAATTCGAGAGACTTTTCGAAGTGTCGGTCACGCCTTGTGTACAACCACCGCAGTATTGGTTTGCGGTTTTCTGGTTTTTGCCCTGTCTGGTTTCGAGCTTAGCTGGGCACTAGGGTACTTGGTTTCGATCACGATCGCATTTGCACTTGCGACTGATTTTTTGCTGCTCCCACCACTTCTTCTAATGATTGACAGGAAATTAACCCGATGAAAATTTGGCATTCTCCAGCAGTGAAATATCTGGCTGCATTCTTTATTCTGACTGCTTTTTTGTGGGCTGCAAAAATCCCGCCTGCGTACGCGCAAAATGTCAGCGCGGAGGAAAGGGGCCTTAGCATTGCAACCGAAGCGCGCGAAAACGACCGGGGATTTGGAAATTACACCGCGGATCAGGTCATGGTACTCAGGAACAAACAAGGACAGGAAAGCAAACGCCAGTTGCGTATCCGAGTGCTGGAGGTTCCAGACGACGGCAACAAGGTGCTGTTTGTATTTGACGAACCCAGGGACGTAAAAGGGACTGCTTTTTTGATTCATGCTCACCAGCAAAAGGCCGATGATCAATGGCTGTATTTGCCAGCCTTGAAGCGAGTTAAACGCATCAGCTCATCGAATCGCTCCGGTTCGTTTATGGGCAGCGAATTTGCCTATGAAGATATGACCCCGCAGGAAGTTGAAAAATTTACTTACCAATTCCTGCGTGAGGAACCATGCGAAGACTTGAACTGCACAGTTACAGAGCGCATTCCGGTCGATAAGAAATCCGGTTACCGTCGGCAGATAATCTGGCGTGATACGACTGAACTGCTCGCACGGAAAATTGAGTTCTATGACCGCAAGGATGCCCACTTCAAAACGCTCATTCTTAATGGCTATCAGCAATACCTTGATCGCTACTGGCGAGCGAGCGAATTGACAATGCAAAATCACCTGTCTGGCAAGTCAACCGTATTGAGTTTGGAAAACTTTGTTTTTCAGGCTGACCTTAATGAAAAAGACTTCACAAAAACCGGTCTGAAGCGGATACGCTAATAGGTCTTTGCCATCCCATACTGAACAAGATAATCTCGTTTCATCAACATTGGCTGACAGTCTGCAACGCGCGCTTGCATGTGCCGCTTGTTCGGCTCGATCTATTTGTTTTCGATGAATTCGCTGCGCCTGCGGCACTTGCGCAGGCTTCAGTATCATAAAAGCGATGCTCTTCAACCTGACAGCCACTTTTTTGAACACGGAATTTCTTCCCGAATGTATCAGTACCTCGATTAGACCGAGAGCTGTGTACTGTGTATTGTTGGCCTATGGCTCTCACCCAGATTAATGAGGAACTCGACAAGTTCGTCTGAAATATCTCGCTAATCAGGTTCAAGCAATCGACGATGCGGCCACAACAGAATGTCAAATCGCCTGGCTCAATCGAAATTCTGCCAGATATTCAAGGACCAGAGCACTAACAAGAACAATAAATTTGCTTAGTATGAGACGTACCTTCGCTGTCAGGGCGATCCCGCGCTAGCTAAAAAATTACCGGCAGGGGTGGATTCTTTTCGTTTCGATGTTGTATAAAACGCGGTCATGTTAGAACATGACCGCGAAACGAAAATGAAACATGCCCTGGCCGCCATCGCGGCGGCCCTAATCCTTGTATCCGCGCCTTCCATCGGCGATACGTCCAAAGAGAATATCCGCGCCGTTCAGACGATGCTAACGCAATGCGGTTTCAACCCCGGCCCGGTTGACGGTGTGTGGGGAAAGAAAATGGGAACAGCCGCCGCCAGTTATGTCCGCGCCCACGGGGGCGACCCGGAATCCGGTAACCGTAGCCTTTTGCTTGATCAGGTTGATTTTTACCGCACAAGCGACGCGGGGCCGTGCCCCGGCGTATCCTCCGGCCCGGGTGATCTTGAACCAATCTGCCCGGCCAATCCGGCTGACGAGCCCGACGGGTGCTGGCTCGAAGTATCCAATATTCCCGGTTGTCATGTCTGGAATGCGTACCCG
>JAJDZL010000201.1 GCA_022824665.1 Gammaproteobacteria bacterium
CCACTCGATGCTTACATGTCCAGCCTGAGTGCTCAGAGTGAAGCCGAAGCAGCAGAGCTCCTCGACGCACACGTCACACAGCTCAAAACCCAAATCAGAAACCTTGCCAGTGCCAATTACCAGAATCTCATCCCCGATACACTGGAGTTTGTGGTGATGTTTATTCCACTTGAATCGTCGTACTCGGCGGCTGTTCAGCGCGCGCCGAATCTGTTTGATTTCGCAGTGCAGAACAAAGTCCTCATCGCGACGCCGATGTCCTTAATCGGCATGCTGAATGTGATCGCACTTGGCTGGCGACAGGAAATGCTGACCGAGAACTCAAAGGAAATCGCCGGCATCGGTCGCGAGCTCTATGAGCGGCTTGCGCAATTCTGTCGTCATGCACAAGACCATGGCAAGTCGCTCAACAAAACAATTGAGTCCTATAACCGGGCAGTCGGGTCCCTGGAACGGCGCATTTTGCCATCGGTCCGTAAACTGGAAAAGTTCGAAACCGCCTCAACCACCAAAGATGTCGAGCCGCCGGAAGCAATTGACCAGTCGGTACGGAGCTGTTCCGAGCAAGGCAGGGACAATGAGTAAGTTTCAGATAATTGCAGAAATTTACGACGTTTGGTTTAATCTGAACGGGCTAATTTCAATATAATTCCAGTTTTTCTTGCGCACGCTGCGCGTGAAAACCCTAGATTTTTCTGAACCATTCCAGTTATCCAATCAATACTTGTGGAGATAGGAACATTATGAAACCCAGCAAGCGATTTCTGCTTGGTGTTGCCTGTCTGGGCGCAACCTTGAGCTTCGGGGTCAATGCAGACCCGCAAGCAGGACGAGACAAGTCATTTACCTGTACGGGCTGTCACAGCTCACCCGGCTACAGGAATGCATATCCTGGCTACATGGTGCCTAAACTCGGTGGGCAAAAGGCCGATTATCTTGAAGCAGCACTCAAGGCTTATCGGGACGGAGATCGGCAACACAGTACGATGCACGCACAAATCGCCCAAATGTCTGATCAGGACATCACGGATATTGCTGAGTACTTTTCACAATTGGTCAAAGAGTAGTTGCAATGAAAATGAATTTTAAGCACATGAAAATTCTGCTTGGCACCCTGGCAATGCTGATGTCCTTTAATGCTGCTGCCGGTGATGCCGTCGCTGGCAAGGAAAAAGCCCAGCTTTGTCTCACCTGCCATGGCGAGGGTAACACCGTGCAGGGTGTTGGCACACCGATTATCTCCGGGCAATACAAGGATTATTTGATTCATGCGATGAAAAGCTATCGCTCCGGTGCGCGCAACAATGCAATTATGGTAGGCTTTAGTGTCAACCTGTCTGATCGGGACATTGAGGATATCGCCGAATTCTACTCGGCGATGGACTCGCAGCTCTTTACGCCAATCGAATAAGCGCCGCAACGCCCAATCGATCGCACCTTAAATTAATTTGGGTGCGAGTACTCTGGTACCGTTTTCTACCGCTTCGATGAGCGCGCCATCCCGATAAACCAGGTAGTTGTTGAGCTGCGCAGATACCAGCGCATCGCTTTCCAGAATGCGGCTGAGGTTGTAGGGATCAGTGGAGTGAATGGTCATTGTTTGTTTGTCTTCGCTGCGCGACTGATTGCTTCGCAGCAACTCGATCGCCCGCGGTAATGCGAATTGTTCGCCGGCTACGTGATCAACAAAGCGCCCGGTACGCACCTCTCCTCGATCTTCAAGCCGGTAAAGTACCCGGCGTAGCTCGCTCCAGCGCGGCATAAACTTCCCCTCTTTGGCCAACAGATCCCAAAACACGATACCATAGCGGTTGAGCAGTATCATCGCGATTGCGAACATTGCATCTTCGGCGGTCACCTTGCGGCTTTGTGCGCGGTTGGGATGAACCAGCAGCGACCAGCGCCCGGAGCTGTTGACACCCTTTGAGACAACACGTCCGTACCTCGAACTGCGCCTGCGTTCGCGCTCTGATCTTAAAAGCGCGCGGATCCCGCCGTAGTGATCGCAAGTAACAATGCCCAGCGAGAATAGCTCAATCAGGCATTCCTCGACATGCGTCGGCAGCAAGCTCAGATCTTCCAGAATTTCATCGAAGAACAGCGGACCAAGTTCGGTGAGCGCTTCGACCACCAAAGCAGCCATGCCCGAAAGCTTCGGTTCAGCATGGTTTTGCCGATCAGCCAGAAATTTCCAGGTTTTGAGTTGATTTCGTCTAAGGAAGGTCAGGGGAATTGACCGAATGGACATCCGCTGGCGAAGCTTTCGATTCGCCTTCGATTGCCCGTATAGCGCATCGGGCATCGACAGTCTGCACCACAAAAAGCGCCCGGTTGCGTTTAGGTGATCGAGCAATTCAGGTGTATAGCCGAAATTTCGCGCGGGTAATATGTCCGACTCCCAAACGGCTGCGGGCGCTTCATAGCCTTCCAGCATCTCGAGCACTGAACTCAGAGACTCGACCCCTTCACCCATCGAGTCTGCATTGAGGTTCATCCACTTCGCCAAATATCTCTTGTAGTGCATTTTGTCAACCGGCTTGACTTTATTACGCAGAACCGATATCGCTGCCTTGTGCAGTCGGGCCAGGTAATTTCTTTCGCACCATTGGGTATCTGCAGTTCCTTCCATAAAGCGTCCCTGCATGACCGCACCTTCAGATTCGAGTGCCTGCAGTGCCATGTTGATCTCGTCAACTGGCAGCTCAAGCGACATACAAATCTGGGTGGCTGTGCAAGGGCCGATCACGCTTAGCCTGCTCCGCAGGAGAGCAATTAGCGACTGACCTGAATCTTCGACCTGACTTTGCCCAAATGTTGCGGGTTCAATGACTGGTGTGAGTTCGGCATCCGGATACACAAGCTGTATCTCATGCAGCCGTTCGGCTGCAATCCAAAGCTCAGCACCGCTCGACAGCTTAAGTACCGTAGCCCGCCGCTCATCAATGAGCTCATCAAGAAAGTGGCGCCACTTCGGTTCAAGGTGATCCGGCATAAACATGCTGCCGTATTTGCTTGCAACAAATAGCGGATCGCCATGCGAAAAAAAGCCGCTGTTGACGAGGGCATCGTGCAGCTGTTCGGCATCCTTTGCCTTCGGCCACCACGCAAGATTCTGAGACCGCATGAGTTCGAAATCAAATTTGCCAAACTCCTGAATGTCGCTCAATCCTGTAATTCGGCGTGACTGAACTGCCAACGCACGTCTTTCTTCAGCCGGCGCATCATCCAGGAACGCATATGGTTTGGCAGTGAGAACTTCGTGGGCAAGTGGTGATGGCTCTGACACATCCCGACAGACAATTGCCACATTCCCGGCTTCAATGGCCTTCAGCAGCCGAACAAAAGCACCCGTATCCATCAGCTCCTCCAGACAATCGGTCATGGTTTGCTGGACCAGGGGATGGTCCGGCACTTCGATGGGTCCGGTAACATTTTCCTGACATGCAACCTGATCCGGAAATATCAGGGAAAGCAGGTCTTCTGAATCATTTCGCTGGAAGGGAGGCGGTACTTTCTTGCCGAGATTGAATCGTAATACTGCAAGCGCAGTATTCGCGACCCATCGCCAGCGGGTTGCAAACATGGGTGCGCCAAGAACCGCCTGCCGCAACACGTCCTTTGCACTCGCACTTTTTACATAGTTTTGAACCTCTTCGAGCGCAAAACTGTGGGTTGGTCCCAGCGACAGGATAAAGTTGTCTTCTAAAGCGGCAGCCTGCAGCTCAAAATTAAAGCGCACACAGAAACGTTTTCGGAGTGCCAGCCCCCAGGCTTTATTCACACGCGAACCGTATACACTGTGCACAACCAGGTGTGCATCACCGGTCTCGTCAAAGAAGCGTTCGAATACGATGTTTCGCTGATTCGGTAACAGACCGAGCGCCTTGATTGAGGCATGGAGATAAAACACAATTTGCCTGGCAATGGACTCATTGACCGAGTATTCGTGCGAGAAACGATTCACGACGGATTCAAACTCGCGCTGATTTAGTGCCTCTTGAACAAAATCCCTCAAATTTGACACTGAACGGCTCAAAAGATCGCTGCGCCCGCGTCCCTCACCGACCCAGAACGGAATATTGGGTGCCAGCCCTTTCGCATCTTCTACCCGGACATACCCCTTGGCGACTGACAGAACCCGGTACGATGTATTGCCGAGTTGAAAAATGTCTCCAACCAGACTTTCAAAGGCGAAGTCTTCGTTCACAGTGCCGATACGAATATCGTCCGGCTCAAGGATGACATCGTAGTCAAAAAGATCCGGAATAGCGCCTGCATTGGTGGATGCGACAATTCGTGTACCTTTGCGAGCACGCAGCATTCTGTTCACTGCGTCGAGGTGGATGTAGGCGTTGCGGCGACCTCTTCTGAAGGTAAACCCTTCGGCCAGCATCCGCACGATTGCGTGATAGTCATCTTCCGCCAGATTGCGATATGGATAAGCACTCTTCAGACTCTGGTACAGGTCATCAATTGCACAATCCCGCACACAGGTTTCTGCAACAATCTGTTGCGCAAGCACATCAAGCGCACCGGTGCAAATCTCAAGGCTCTCCAGGTGCCCGTCATTGACCGTCTTCAAGAGCGCGACGCTTTCTACCAGCTCATCTCGAGTGGTCGGGAAAATGCGACCTTTTGGTGTCCGGTCAATCGCATGCCCCGATCGGCCAACCCGCTGCAAAAAGACCGAAATCGAGCGCGCCGAACCGATCTGGCAGACCAGGTCGACATCACCAATGTCGATGCCGAGCTCGAGCGAAGCGGTCGCGACCAGTGCTTTCAGTACCCCGGCCTTCAAATCCTGTTCGGCCTTGTGACGATGTTCCTTGGATAAACTGCCATGATGGGAGCCCACGTGTTCCTCACCAAGCATTTCAGCTAGCTGACGGGTGGCACGCTCAACATGTCGCCTGGTATTGACAAATATCAGTGTGGTTCTATGCTGCTGAATGAGATCAGCAATCTTAAGGTAAATATCTGCCCAGGCTGCTGTTGAAATAACCGCTTCAAGGGGCGTTTTGGGCACCACAATATCGAGATCCCAAACCCTGACATGGCCGGTATCGACGATGACGCAATCGTTGGATGACCGACCGGTCAGATAGGAAGAGATCTGATCGAGTGGTTTTTGAGTTGCTGAAAGTCCAATTTTTACTGGTGAGCCCTGGACCAGTCGTTCAAAGCGGGCAATCGAAAGGCTGAAGTGAGCGCCGCGTTTATTCCCTGCAAGCGCATGAATTTCGTCAACGATCAAGCGTGTCGCAGAGCCCAGAATTTTACGGCCCGACTCGGCGGTCAGCAGCAAATAAAATGACTCCGGCGTCGTCACAAGAATGTGCGGAGGCTTGCGAATCATTTTCTGTCGTTCCGATGACGTTGTATCACCGGTCCGAACTCCCGTTCGGATCTCGAAATCCGGATACCCCGAATCAGTAAGCTTTTGACGGATTCCCTGTAATGGTGCTTCGAGATTGCGCTCTATGTCGTAGGATAAGGCTTTTAATGGTGAGACGTAAACAACGAGGGTTTCATCCGGCAGTCCGCCACCTTTAATTCCGCGCTGCACCAGATCATTGATCACTGCAAGAAATGCCGCCAGTGTTTTGCCGGAGCCTGTTGGTGCGGACACCAGCACATCGCGCCCCTGTTGCACCGCCGGCCATGCAAGCTGCTGACACGGTGTTGCCGCGTCAAAGTTCTCATCAAACCATGTCTGAACGACAGGATCAAAGTGCCAGGTTTTTGCTTTTGGGGAGTGCACTCAAGATACCTGCATAAGACGGATACGAACGAGCTGAATGATTTGTCGGATTATCAGCAAACGATCAACACCATCACTTTGTTAACGGGTCGATGACTGAGGGACGAAATCTCTCAAAACTCATCAATTACTTCTGCAATTATCTCAAAAATTCTTGTGAATTACTTGGTATGGCAATCTCGCTCCAGAGCGGATTTTTGTTCGTCTTATCGGAATGATATGAAATAAACATCAGCCGATACTGAACGTTTCCCTTCGATTTGTGTACAGCACCGCTATCCAAGGTGAACTTGCCGGTGAATAATGAACCTGCCAGAGTTGGCCACTGAACCCGTCAAGCGGGCGGACGAGGCAAGATTTCTTGCACTGATGCGCCAGCATCACTATCTTGGCGCACCGCACAAGATTGGTGAAAGTGCGTTCTATACGGCTGTTGATCAGGGCGAGTGGGTTGCGCTGAGTTCATTTTATGCGGCGGCGCTCACTACATGCTGATTGTGAAGGAGAACCAGAAGGAACTGGCAGGAAGATCAGTTGCTGATTCGCAAAGGCAATGGACCTGAGAATCTGACCGCGCTGCGCCGCTTTGCGATCGCACTGATTAGGCGTCATTCGAAAAAAATCGCAGCGATGACACGAAAACTTAAATGCAACACCCGATTGCTGCTGGATTATCTCGGATTAACTGAAAATACCCGCCGCAGGAGACGGGTCGTCGCACCTGCGAGTGCTGCATGTTGACAGCATCATCCATATCGAACGTTCAGTTGTGGTTCGCGGGGAGACGAACCGGAACCCGTCTGTACCGACTGATGATGATGATTGAAAAGCGGGTGTAAAACGCCGGTCACAGCACCTGAATCGACCCAAACCGGGCAAAATCCTTGGATTCATGCCCTGGGTTGAATACACCTGAATTTAACGATGCAGAAATTGCAGGTCGAAACCGCCTGGCCGAGCGACAACAAAAATTCACCTTGCATTTTGATCTGGAACAATCTTTTGTCCTTCAAGGTAATAAAAAAGACGTTCCCGAAGTAAATCAACCTGCTTCGAATCCTCTTTTTCGTGACGTCGTGGTAACGCGTCTAGATGTCTGGCTGGATCGTCGCTCGTCGTTAAACTTGTGAGATTATTCGCAATCAGTTGTGCTGCCGCGTCGATTAATTCTTCGTTATATTGACCTGGCAACAAATTCTGACGATCTTCGTTTGTCTTCCATGGTGCGTTTAGGATGCCAGCCACCAAGCTTGAAGTTTCAGTAGGAAAGAACGCCCAAAATTTTCCTGGTTTGTCAAGTCTGTCGAGCGGCGCAGCCCATGCGATATTTACTTCGTCCCCATCACAATGCAAATGCCAATCTGCTCGAGCCTCAGACGAAAGCTTATGAGCCAATTCAAAAAGCTTCCAATTCGCACGCTCTTTACCTGTATCAAGTTGAAATATTTTGTCTTTTACATGCAGGGCAAAAGTTTTTGATGATTTCTCGTGCTCAAGAGTAAGGTACCGCACGTGATCAGTAAAAAGTAAAAATTCTGGTGGGAACTCCCGAATTTGCGCGACGAGCGCATCATGAACGCCTGACACTAAGGGCAGTCGAACAATATTTGTTGCCCAACTCATTAGTTCTTGCAAATCTGCATCATCGACGTTCTCTCTATAAGGATCGATTGGCTCCGGTAGCCGTAACACTGGATAACGTTCACCCAAAGGAGCAATGCTTTTCAATCGATCTTCCGCACGCCTTCTGTCGAATCGAAAGGAGCCTGAGAGGCTATAGAATTCAGGTGAGTCGGTTACGCCTAGAACCGACTTAAATCCACGCCCGAATCTGCCGATCGCTTTGCCATTCCTTTTACTCGACATTCGGTCAAATATGAGGCCATCCACACCATTTTCATCTATAGGATGACCGTTGTCAGCACAGTACAGGAATTTTTCTGTTAGTCGAATCAGAATGCTTTGGTCTTTCTTCGAATCAAGCAATGCGTCTGCGCTGTTTTGGACGAGTTCATATACTTGACGGTGCGCATATCCACCCTTAGCAGCATCTTGTTCTGCATGCGCATGATCAATTATGTCTTTGGGTTGTTGCCTATATGCGCTAAGACGTTTTTTTACCTCTTGGCAAATGTACTTCCCTATTTTTTCGGAAGGGGCTGCCCAGTTGGGTTCCTCTTCAGAAGGTGGAAGTTTTGATATGACGCTTTCGCGGAAAAACTTACCGCGCTCGCCATTGGTAAAATCATATTCCTGCTTCATTCGCCCATCTCATATTGACGACGCTCTCTCCGAGTGGCCGGTCGAGCTGAAATGATTCGTACCAATATATTGTTGTTCTCATCCTCGGAAAATGTGTGGTGGACCACCAATAGTTGATCGTCTTCTGTAGTGCCAATGGTCAGCCATCGCTCCTCATATTCGCTGGATTTTTCATCCAATTTCGACAAATGGAGCCTACCAAAAAAGACCTCTGTTGCAACTCGAAAGTTGACCTTATGTTTGCGAAGATTAGTCGCCGCTTTCGCGGGGTTCGACTCAAATTCGAACAAACAACTATGCCCAAGTTGGCTCTAAACCGACGAGCGAATACAGAGTCAAACTGACGCACCAAGGTGTGTGGATAGATCTCCAAACACCAATGCGTCGTCACAGCGCACTTGAGTGATAAGAATAATATACATATTTCGCACTCGAGTGCTCCTGATTAGATCGTCTGAGATACCAATCTGAAACTCAAACTCACTCAACAACGGCATTCACTCAGCCATTTATCATCGGATTTACAATACCGACAGCGCTCCCTTCAGTTTTCTGCCACCGACAAGGGTTTCAGGACGCGGGACATCCGTTCATCAACGTTGCGCCAGCCAAAATAACAAAGGGGAACACAATAATTTTCGGCATCAAGCAGCGCAACCCGACGAATCAGCAAACGCACATTCTTGGTATTCTTGTATTGTCCAGCTTGATGTGCATGATCGCAATTCGCTAACCGTACTGCCATGAAACAGGATTTTTCCGCCTGCCCTCACGAATACCTAAGGGTGAACCAGCCAACTGCGGTAATCGTAGCGATTTCGGCAACAACAGCAACTCAACTTAAAACCGGCCCTGAAGGCTCTCAGTTGGCGTACGAGAGTCACACCCATAACAATTCAATTGTACCGACAAGATCAAAAACTCTCCCGTTCAGTAGCATTGCTACTTGATTGATTGATGTTTTTTTATTCACCAAAATCATTAA
>JAJDZL010000038.1 GCA_022824665.1 Gammaproteobacteria bacterium
AGCCAAGATCAGCGCGGACATGTCCCGCTTCCTCAAGAATATCCTCCAGTCGATCTTCCAACCCCACGGTACCGAGCAGGTATTCGAGATTGGAAATCATGCCGCCTGGCATTTGGTGGTGAAAATGAAACTCATCGTACTCAGCAATCTCCGCCAGTGGTTTGTCGGCGACCCTGGCGAGATACGCAAGCCTGTCAGCCACTTCTTCAACCGGCTGTAGGTCCAGATCAAGCTGATGCCCCCGCCGTCGACAGTTTCTAACGAAGAGCTCTGTCGGAGAATGCGATGCGCCGTTGGCCAGCGTCGATGTTGCCGTATGCACTGTCTCGACACCACAGTCTACTGCCAAAAGTGCGGTATACGGTGCAAGGCCTGACAGGCAGTGGGAATGCAATTGCAGCGGCAGATTGCCAATTGCCTGCTTGATTGCGGGTACCAGGGTGAGCGCCCGGTCGGGTCGTAGAAGGCCACTGGCATCCTTGATGTAAACCCCGTCAACGTCGAGTTTAAAGAGTTCTCGTGCTTTGCTCGCGTAAAATTCATCCGTGTGGACAGGACTCTCGGTAAATACCAGCCCACCAACCGTGTGCAATCCAACCTGTTTGGCTGCACGGATCGAAACCTCCAGATTCCGCATGTCGTTGACCGCATCATACGGTGTGTGATACCGCATCCCGTTTGCTACAAAACGTTCAGCTGAAAGCGCGACGACATCATCGGCAAAAAACTCGAACGTGAAAAGGCTCTGACCCCGAGTGTGAATGATGAGTGGGGTCTCACGGACCCAGCTACTGAGAATGCGCATTCTTTCCCATGGGTCTTCACGCAAATAACGCACGCAAACGTCAAACACAGCACCGCCCACCAGGTCAATAGCCTCAAAGCCGGCCCGATCCAATAGCGGCGCAATGTCTTTCATCATTGCAGTCGTCATGCGGGTCGCCCACAGGCACTGGTGTGCGTCGCGCAGCGTCAAGTCAATTATTCTTACCGAGTGGCCCAATTTAATCCTCTTGCATAAATTCCTGCTCTACCCAGGTTGTATAGATATCACCTGTTTTGAAGTGTTCATGGTCCAGCAGCTGCTGATGAAAACCAAGCGTCGTATCGATCCCCTTGATCGCAAAATTTTTAAGTGCTAGTTGAGCACGCTGTAAAGCCTGCTCCCGGTTGTGCCCATGTACAATCAGTTTAGCTATCATTGAATCATAAAACGGGCTGATATTGAAAGATTCATAACAGTGTGAATCAACCCGGACACCACTACCCGCTGGCAATTGCCAGTGTTGAATGCGACCAGGGGCTGGCTTGAAGTCACTTTGCCATTGCTCCGCATTAATGCGAAATTCTATGGCATGCCCTACGGGCGATTCATTATTGATGATTTCAGGTAATTTTTCGCCGCGCGCAACTCTCAGCTGCGCTTCGATCAGATCAATGCCAAACAATTGTTCAGTCACTGGATGCTCAACCTGAATTCGGGTGTTCATTTCGATGAAATAAAACTGCTGCCGATCCTTTGAGAGCACAAATTCGACGGTCCCGGCACCTTGATACGCAATGGATTTCCCCAATCGAACTGCGCACTGATGTAGCTCAAGTCTTAACTCGTCCGTCAAAACCACGCACGGCGCTTCTTCGACAAGTTTCTGATGACGACGCTGAACCGTACAATCGCGCTCACCCAAAGCAATCACACTGCCTGCTGAATCACCCAAAATCTGCACTTCAATATGCCTGACTTCGGGAAGGTATTTTTCAAGATATAGCGCACCGTCTGCAAATGCTGACTGCGCTTCGGCGGCGGCTTGCTGGAATTCTGCCTTAAATGACGATTCACTCGTGACCACTCTCATGCCGCGTCCGCCGCCACCGCCGCGTGCCTTAATCAGTACCGGGAAACCAATTCGCGCAAGTTCCGAGATTGCTATGTCTGCATCAAAGTAAGGTTCTGATGTTCCTGGAATGACCGGAACGTCACATTTTTGTGCTTCGAGGCGCGCCTGGACCTTGTTGCCCATGCGCTTAATCGTCTCAGCACTTGGACCAATAAAATTAATTTTTTCAGCCTCGCACAATTCGACAAATGCGGGATTTTCTGACAAGAATCCATAACCCGGGTGAATAGCCTCACAGCCGGTCGCCTGGGCAACATGTATGATCGCCTGCTGATTCAAGTAGCTGAGTGCTGCAGACGAAGGGCCGATACGTACTGCATGATCAGCCTGCAGCGTATGTAAAGACCTTGAATCCGCATCGGTATAGACCGCGACACTTTCAATGCCTAACTTGCGCGCGGCCTCGATAACCCGTAAGGCGATTTCACCGCGGTTGGCGATCAATATGCGTTTCATTGCTCTAGATGCAGCCTGGTGGGACTTATCCGCTTAAGTTGGCAGGGATTGGTTTTCGCATTGATTTTCAAAACGAGATGACTTTGTTGGAATCAATTATCCACCATGCAAATTGTAAAGACGCAAGAATGCAAATTGGCTAACGCTCATTCATACCTTACCAAAAGTAATTCGAAACACGATATACGAACGTTGCCGGGAATGCTGAAGAAGCGTTGATGCAACCTCCCCGGGCAGGCAAGTCATCACTTTTCAATTGTTTGCAATGAGTTTTCGACGCCGCATGTGAGTCTCAAGAAATACCATTGCGAGGCCACTTGATACGATGAGAGTGCTGCCGAGATAATCACGCAAAGTGGGTAAGTCTCCCCACACGATGAAACCAACCGCAATTGCGAACGGTAAAGAAACGTATTCGAATGGTGCTACAAATGAAGCCTGGGCCATCCTGTAGGACTGGGATAACATGTACGCGCCGCCTGCGGACGCGACTCCGCAAAGCAGCAGCAATTGAAAATCCGCAGCACTTGGCCAATACCAGGCTCGCAGGAGAAAGTTCAATGTCTGGTGATCAAAAATGTTGAACTGACCATTTCCAATCACAAATCCACTCAGCACGCTAAACCAAATAAATGAGACGTGAATGTAAAAACTCATCGATTCGGCAGAATCGCTGATCGCCAGCTTGCGTGTCATCATCACCATCAGGGAATAAGTCAGCGCGGCTGCGACAGGCAAAAGTACGCTCCAGTTGAATTCCGAACTGCCGGGTTGAGCAATAACAATCACGCCAAACATTCCAGAAGTAATTGCCAGCCATCGAAACACACCGACAGGCTCACCTAAAACCACTTTGGCAAGCAGGCAAATAAAGAAAGGCCCACAATAGAACAAGGCGACAGTGGTCGCCAGAGGCATCACTGACAATCCGAGAAAGAAAAATATGTTGGCCAATACGAGCATGAACCCGCGCAGCAGCTGCAAGCCTAGTCGTTGTGAACGTAATTGCGACAGACCACCGAAAAACTTGGCGAACAACACGACCAGGACAAGCGCAAATATCGCCCTAATCAGTGTGATTTCGTGCAGTGCATAGGATGAGCTCAGCCACTTGATGGTTGCATCACTGACTGTCAAGAACATCAAGGCCACAAACATGCAAAGAATGCCTTGCACATTCCGGCTGAAGCGACTAAAAAAACGAATGGTCATTGTACGGACCGAAGATCATCAGTGTGGGTAGACTGCCACTTGAATGATGCACAAGCCACAGATGCAAGAATTCTTGCGAGTAAACTTGAACAATTCAACGGACTGGACATGCCGGAAAATCGCACAATCGGAAAATGGAGAGGTGAATTTGCGGTCAAGCTGACGACAATTCGAATTGGCTCCCGATTCTTGCTTGAATCCGGGCGCCATGAAGACATTCCGTAAAAACTATCGGCCCATCACATCGTTTTGAGTTTCGCAAGAGATTTTCCGTCAAATGTGATTG
>JAJDZL010000022.1 GCA_022824665.1 Gammaproteobacteria bacterium
TAAATCTGTCCCGGATTTGCTTTGTCGTTCGTTTTGGGTCTCGCCAGGCTAACGCCTTTTCCATGGTCTCGAAATTTGCACGTTTCGGACAGTTCTGATTGTCAAGGTACTGTTTCATAAGATGCTTCCATTGCCCAACAATCGCAGGTTCGATCCAGGTTCCGTGCCGGCTGCAAGCATGCCAAAGGTCAGCAGAGATTCCGACGTGACCAAAACTCGAAAGATAGGCTTTATCCAATTCAACATGAACCGGCCCATGGCCGTTCAGCAATTTTTTCGCCTGAAACACCGGTTCATTGCCATCGATGTACGTTGTGTGCGTCATCGGCATATTGACCAGCGTAGAACAGATTTTTCGAAGCGCGCTGTGCAAAGTCTTCGAATCATCTTTGCTGAACTTCATGCCGACACGAATATCGTGTGGCGAAAAATGCTTCAGTTTTTTGTAGATATCCTCATGCATAAATCCAAGACCAGCCACCCCGGATCTATTGCCTGGGGACTGCGGCAAATTCTTGTCCAGTAAAGGCAGATAAACACGCAGCCAGAAAAGGGCAAATAGTCCGAGTGGAATAACGACCTTTTCATCACCTTCAAAGTCAGCCAAACCACTCGCAGATTGAGTAATGTGCTGCAGTACCTTGAGTAAGCCCAATTTGTAGGTCGAGCTTTTTTTGTCGTTCAAGATGACCCCGCGCAAAAGTGCCAGTGCGCCGGTTCCATCTCCGGGGGTTCGAAACAGCAGTCTGAACCTGTCATCGGCCCGCAGTCCTGCAAGCGCATCACGTCGAAACCCGCCGACCTGAATTAGTCCGAAGTCTCTTGCCAGCTCCTCTACGTTGATGTCTTTAGTAACCGAAGACCTTAAGTGAACTGGATTTTTTTCTTGACCATAACGATGCGTGATGTAAATCAAACCCGCCGGATTCAGCAGCCTGACAATTCGTCTGAAAGCAGCGGTACGGTTAGAACGCGCCAACTGCGGCCAAACGTCATTGAGAATAATCACGTCAAATCGGGAACCGGTGTCGCGCACGCGCCGTAATTTTGGCAAACTGTCTGTGATTCGACAAATATTTGCCTGCGGCTTCAGATCGGAATCGTCTTTTTTTGCTTGATTGGACGACTCGACAACAAACACCGAGTGTCCCTTTTTCGCCAACCAGCTTACCGCGCGATCCCTTGCTGGACCGATGTACAGGATTAAACGTGGCTGCTTGGAAAGCTGCGCTGCGAACTCAGAATGAACCCGATCAAACTCAATTTCCATCATCGTCAAACAAATCCTTAAGAAATTCGATTCATCGTGCTTGCCACCGGAAAACACTGACACAGAGAATCGGTTTTAGAAATCATGTCGAACAAAGTGCAACATTCAATCGAACAAAACCAGACCAACCGTTCGCTGTGAGGCGCCTTGATCAGTCGAGGAGCCGATGATATCGTACCGAAATCTCGTCATTAAAGCATACAAAATTAGCGAGCCGCGAAGCAGTCAGAATTACGCTTTATTTTTCTGGTAAATTGCATCGTAATGGTTCCAGCACTTATTTGCCTGTTTCGCTAAGTGACTATGGGGCGGACCCTCATCGTAACCTGCATCTGGATATACGTACCACCCTGTAGCAGCGAATTTCGCAGCCTTTTGCAGACAACCAGGTCCGCAAGACTGATACAAATTCCACAATTCATTCTCGGCAGCGGCTGTGGGTGTATTGTTTCCAACAACTCGATATGTATCGGAATCTATCTTGCAGGTCAACTGGTCGTACTCACAATCAGCGCTATTGGCTGCTTGTGTATTCCAATCAGTATAATTTCCGAGACTGATCGTATAAGTTCCAGGCGTCACAACATGCGTCGCAAAATTTCGCAGCTGGAAAGATCAGTAAAATTACAAATATTGAGAATATTTTCGCTCCAGACTATCTCCTTTTCGACTAAAACAGGAAATATAGACAGGCCTTTAGCAGTCAATTGTACGGGTATTTTCACCTCTTTAGTCTATCGATAGCTATATGCGCTTGGAAACTGTCTGCCGCCTAATCCCTAATTCAACAATAACTTATTGAATAAACAACAAAACAAATACCAGCAAATTATCTTTATATCCTCCTCTTACCGATTCTTTAATCTCATCCGCAGTACTATCAATTTACAAGTTTACTTTCTGGCAAACCCGATGGAAATCTCCAAGCGAATTCGACATGTACTTGATTCAGAGGCGCGTGCGATCCAGTCAATCGACGTCACACCCGCATTCGAGCAGGCGGTTAAACTGCTTCTTTCCTGTCGCAGCAAGGTTTTGACAACAGGCATGGGGAAGGCCGGACTCAGCGCAAAAAAATTTGCGGTAACCCTCTGTTCGACCGGGACGCCATCGGTCTATGTTCATCCTGGTGAGGCTGCGCATGGTGATCTAGGTGTAATATCTGAAGCTGACTGCCTGGTGGCGTTTTCGACCAGCGGGAAGACACGCGAGGTGATTGAAATGCTCAGTTTGGGACAGCACCTGGGATTGGGCACGGTAATCGGGGTCACCTCGCATGCCGACTCTGAACTTCGCAGTTTCTGCGACATTATTCTGGAGATGGGAGATATCGAGGAGCCCTGCCCCCTCGGGTTGACGCCGTCTGCCAGCGTCGCAGTCATGAATGCCATCGCGGATGCGGTAACCCTTGCGCTGATGGAGCAAAAAGGCATCACCAAGAAGCAATACGGCCTTCGGCACCATGGCGGTTATCTCGGCCGTGTTGCCCGTCTCGACAACGAATAAAGTCGTTTGGTATGCCCGGTTAACCGGGCTTTTTTTGGAGCAGTGTCCAGACTGCAAAAGGTGTAGCAGGCGGTTTGACGACGACGAAGTCGTCGCCGCGGGTCAGCATATCGGAAAGCGCATTGCCGATCGCACCCGGTGCACCTAGCGAGGCAGCTTCGCCAACGCCTTTCGCACCGAGTGCATTGGTTGTACACAATGTTGGCAGCTTGTCAAGCTTCAGAAACGGTAAATCGCGGGCTCGGGGGAGTTGGTAATCCATCAGTGAACCGCTTAGCACCTGACCGCGGTCTTCACTATCGAACTCAATCGATTCCATCAACGAGGTCCCCACAGACTGCGCCCATGAACCGTGCAGTTGTCCGTCAGCAAGGTCTGCAAAGAGTACTCGCCCGATATCGTCAACACCCACAAGCTGGATGACTTGAATTTGTCCGGTTTCCGGGTCACATTCAAGTTCAGCCACGTAAGCACCTGAGGGATGGGTTGTGTTAATCCCTTCGAATTGCGCCTGGCCGAGGCAGCCAGGCTGGTCCTCCGGGATGCGATCCAACATGGCTGCAACCTCACTCAGGGTCAAATGCCGGTCGGTACCCGGAATGCTAAAGATGCCTTTATGGTAAGCAATATTGTCGACACTGACTTCGAGCAGCTCAGCAACGCTTTGCCTGGTATTTTGCAGCATGATTCGGGCTGCCCGTACGACTGTGTTGCCGGCGATCGCGACCAACGATGAGCCACCGGTACCACCACCGGTCGCAATTTTTTCGGTATTGCCCTGAATCACCCTGACCTTGACCGACTCGATTTCCAATTCGCCGGCGACCAGTCCTGCCAAAGTGGTTGCATGCCCCTGCCCGCCAGTTTGGGTGCCTGTATAAACATCAACCTTACCCGACCTTGCAAGCCTGACCTCGGAGACTTCACTGATGGAACCGCCGGTCGAGTGCATATACATGCCAAGCCCGATACCGCGCAGAAAACCCCTTCGCTGTGCAGCCTTTCGACGTTCTGGAAAGTGGTGCCAATCGGAAAGTTCGGCAGCACGTTCGAGCAAAGCGGAGAAGTCGCCGCTGTCGATGGTCTGTCCGTTCAGCATCAGATACGGCAGCTCTTGAGACCGTACGAGATTCTTTCGCCGAAGTTCGAGTCGGTCAACTCCGAGTTCGAATGCAGCCTTGTCCAGCAGCTGTTCAAGCGTGCAGACAGTTTCTGGTTTGCCCGCACCGCGAAACGCATCGGTTGGTGCTGCATTGGTAAAAAGACCGAGATTTCGAAAGTGCAGGCATGGGATCCTGTACGTATGACCGACGACGGTATAGGCATAGACAGAAGCAATTGAAGGAGCCACGTAGCTGAGGTAGGCACCAAGGTCGGAGTGTGATTCGCTCTGGTAGGCAGTAATATTGTTGTTTTCGTCGAATCCAATGCGCGCGTAATCTACCCGCGCCCGCCCGTGCGCGTCCGACAGGAAAGACTCCGTCCGGCTGGCGGTCCATTTGACCGCGTGAGCGATTTTTTGCGCGGCAATCAGTACCAGCGCATATTCGGGGTATGGAAAAATCTTCATGCCGAAGCTGCCGCCGACATCGCCCGTGATGACCTTAAGTTTTTCCGGCGCCATGTGCAGTACATCTTCCGCCAGCACTTTGCGAATCATGTGGACGCCCTGGCTTTGCACCTCCAGTACCCATTGCCCGGCATCCGAATCGTAACGGGCACCAGCCGCGCGGGGTTCGATTGGTGTGATGGCCATCCTGGGGTGGTGCACCTTGATTGAGGTCACATGGCGAGACTTTTCGAGCAGCCGGTCAACGTCTTGCCTGTCTCCGCGGCTAAAGTCGTAGCACAGGTTGTGTTCGGCCTCGCGCCAGATCTGGGCACCGGTCGTTTGTGCTTTTTCGACATTACTGTTTGAAGCAAGCTCCCGGTAGTCGATATCGATGAGGTCGGCAGCCGCAGCCGCGTTTTCGGCACTGTCCGCGACGACAAAAACAACGGGTTCTCCAACGTGGCGCACGCGCTCTGTTGCCAGCACCGGCCGCAGGGGCTTGATAATTGGCGGGTCCTCAGCGCCTGGAAAGGACGAAACGCACGGCAGTGTTCCAAGTCCATCCGCCCGCAGGTCTTCAGCAGTGAGAATCAGTTTTACGCCCGGCGCGTTTTTTGCGGCCTCGACATCGATTTTTTCGATCAGCGCATGCGGATAAGGAGATCGGATGACCAGGCCTGCGCAATATTGTTGCCAGGGCAAGTCATCAACAAACCTCCCGCGCCCGGTCAATAGGCGATCGTCTTCCTGTCTGACTGTGGGCTGTACCGGTTTCATGGTGCTGCAAATGAATATTGAAGTTTGGTTGTTTTCGGCAGGTCAATATACAAGATGAGATTCATTTGTGGTGATTCCTGGTTTGCAGCGCTAAGGCCTGTGTAATCGATTGAACGCTTATCGCCTGCGATGAATACTGTTATCAATTTATGTGATCGAAGAGCAGCTGGTCAGTGGTGTATATTAATATTCAGTTAACCCTGCAAGCCTTTTGCAGCAAGCTAAACACCGACTTTCACAGATTCCAAAATGGTTCAATCCAACAACACGAAAACCTGGTCAGACTCTCAAGTGCAGGCACTTTTCGAATTGCCGTTCGGGGAGCTGCTCTACCGGGCCCAAACAGTTCATCGTGACAATTTCGTGCCGAACCAGGTGCAGAAAAGCAGGCTTGTCAATATCAAGACTGGTGGCTGTCCTGAAGATTGCAAGTATTGCAGTCAGTCGATCCGCTATGCAACTGAAGTTGAGCCCGGCAAGCTGATGTCAATTGACGAAGTCATCGCCGATGCAAAATCCGCCAGGTCTGATGGTGCCACCCGCTATTGCATGGGTGCCGCGTGGCGCGGCCCGAAATCAAGCCACATGGATAAACTTTGCACGATGATCAGGGAAGTCAAAGCACTTGGTCTTGAAACCTGCATGACCCTGGGGCTGTTGAATCACGATCAGGCTCTTGAGCTGAAAGCAGCAGGACTCGATTATTACAATCACAATGTTGACACCTCACCGGAGTACTACCAGGAAATCATTACCACCCGCACATTTGAAGATCGCATGCAAACGATTCAGTATGTTCGCGATGCCGGAATGAAGGTGTGCTGCGGTGGCATTCTGGGTATGGGTGAAACTCGCCGTGACCGCGCCAGCATGCTGAAGGTGCTGGCCAACATGGACGCGCCGCCGGAAAGTGTCCCGATCAATATGCTCGTTCCGATCCCCGGTACACCGCTGCAGGACGCGCGGCGCGTTGAGCCGCTTGAATTTGTTCGTACCATAGCAGTGGCGCGGGTTATGCTGCCAAATTCGGTACTCAGGCTGTCTGCAGGACGGCGCACGATGTCCGAGGAATTGCAGGCGCTTTGTTTCTTTGCCGGAGCGAATTCCATTTTTGTGGGTGATCGCCTGTTGACGACTGACAATGTCGAATACGACCACGACAATGCGCTGTTCGACAAGCTGGGACTGGTGGAGATGCCGCCGGTTGCATTCGATGAACCGTCGAGTGGGGCGAAAGATTTTGAAGACGCGGTATCGTTATGACCGAAATTCCGCGACTGATTGAGGAGTTCAATCGCAGCAACGAGGACCTGCGTGACTGGACAGGACAGATATTTAGAGGCCTTTGCAGCGATGCCGAGCATCGGTGGCTGTTTTTCAATACGCTATCCTACATGGAACACATTGGCAGCTACAAGATTATGGCAACGCAGTTAGCCAATGTGATCGATTACCCGACCCTCAAACATTTGAATGAAGAGACCGGGCATGCGGTGCTGTTCAAACGTCATGCAGAACGACTTAAAGGAGCTGGCGTGGATTACTCAGAGACCGTTTTGATTGCACCGGCATCTGCGCGTGCTTACTTCGGGCGGCTCGAAGCTGCCATGGTCGGGGAGTTCGGCCGGCACGCCAACTATCGCACGATTTATCTGTACATGTCGCTTATCGTGGAATTTCGGGCTGTGTGGGCTTATCAGATTCTTGAGCGCTGCATTGCTGCGGAACAGTTGGGATTTTCGCTGGACAAATTGCTTGCTGAAGAACAGGGTCATTTAAACAGCATGGTTCGACGGCTGAATGACGATGAGCAGTTTTCCGAGATACGCGTCCATCAATTCTGGAGTCGGGAGAGAAAGTTATATGTTCGGCTGATGAATGCCATTGAAAAACAGTTAGGCTGCAAAGCGTATAAACGTGCATCGAATCATCCGGATTCCCTCGCTTACTCACCCGCGTGACTTGATACTCCTCATTCGATTCAGGTGTTTTTTGGCACTGGACTTGACCTTCAAGACAGAATTTTCACTGTCGTTAGTATTAGCACCCTTTCGCTGAAAGCATCCGCTTGCGAGCTCGGCGCGAAAGAATAATTTCGCCCGGAAGCGCTACTCCGATGGGCTGGTTAGTCTGCGTGATTTGACCAGTATTTTCGCTTGAGCAGTCTACCCCACTCCCGATCATAGGGATGAACCCTCGTCGCTTCATTTTCGCCGCGGTGAATCGGGCGGTTTTCGTTGGCCCACTTAAACAGCGACCCTTCTACGTTGAATACATTGGTGTAGCCACGCCGCGCGAGCTTGTTCGCAATGTTCGACGAGCGATAGCCTACTGAGCAGTAAACAACCACGAGTGCCTCCCGGTCTTTGTTCTTCAGTACATCGATAGCATCGCCTACATCACGGGCCAAAACCGCACCCTTGATATGGCTAACCTGATACTCCTCAGGTTCGCGTATATCCAGCAGTGACATATTGGCCTGTTGCTCAATCAAATCGGCAAGTTCATCGGTTGAGATGTGTCGCACTCGCGGAAAGTCTTCGCGGACGAGATTCAGGGTTTCATCCCATCGCGCGTCGAACGATGATTCCGAATGCGCGACCGTCACCGACACCGCACCGAACACGATGGTCAACAGTAGCTGACAAAGAAAGTTTGTGTAGATCGGTCGTTTCAAAGCTGGCCTCAATTGGAAACTTCTGCAACTGTGCTCAGGAGCGCGTTTCGCGCGGATGAACATAAAAGCAATTGTCCGGCATTGGCTCGTTATGAGAATTGGGTGCGTGTGAGATCACTAATCGTTTCGGCAATGACATCGTAAACCCGGTCGAAATCTTCTTCAGACATACAATAAGGCGGCAGGACGTATATTGTGTTGCCAAGCGGACGCAATAAAATGCCGCTCTTTTGGAATTTGAGGTAAAGCTGTGTGCCAATTTCAGAGAGGTATCCGCGGTCTGGCACCTGAATGTCCATTGCGACGATGGTGCCGGTCTGCCGCACGTTTGTCACAGAATCAAGCGTCGCGATACGAGCGATTTTTTCACCCTGCATGCTGGCTGTTTTGCGCACCGCGTCGAGTGCCGCGTCTTCCTGCCACATCTCGAGATTGGCGGCTGCCACCGCACAGGCAATCGGATTGGCAGTATAGGAACTCGAATGAAAGAAAGTTTTGCTTCGGTCAGGTGAATAGTGCGCATCAAAAATACGCGTCGCGCACATGGTTACGGCAAGCGGCAGGAAGCCGCCGGTGATGCCTTTTGAGTAGCATGCAATATCCGGCACGATGTCCGCCTGGGAGCACGCGAACAAAGTGCCTGTCCTCCCCCACGCTGTCATGACTTCGTCAGCAATAAACAGCACCTCGTATCGTTCACAAATCAGTTTCATTTCCCGCAGCACTTTTGGGCTGTACATAAGCATCCCGCCTGCACCGAGTACCAGTGGTTCAACGATGAATGCCGCAACATCCGCTTTTTCTCGACACCTCGATTCCAGCGCATCCAGCGTGACCTGTTCATTCGACTCAGCCGGAAACGGAATCGCATCAACAGAAAACAGCAGCGGGTTATAGGGTTTGTTAAAGACACCGCGCTCGCCAACCGACATGGTGCCGATGGTATCGCCGTGATAGCTGTGCTCAAGAACGATTACACGGTCGCGTGCAATGCCCTGGTGGTGCCAGTATCCGAGTGCCATTTTCAGCCCGACCTCAACTGCAGTTGAACCGCTGTCAGAAAAGAATACATAATCCAGTCCATCCGCAGTCAGGTCAACCAGTGCGTTTGCGGTCCGTTCAGCCGGTTCGTGGGTATAGCCGGCGAAGATGACCTGATCCAATCGCTCAATCTGATCTCGCGCTGCCTGTTGCAGGCGCGGGTGGCAGTGGCCGTGTGTGATCACCCACCAGGAAGAAATCGCATCGATGATTCTCTGGCCCTCGGAGGTATACAGATAAACCCCTTCGGCGCGGTCAATTTCCAGAAAGTCCGGAAATATGGCATGCTGTGTGAATGGATGCCAAACAGAAGATTGATTGCTTTGCGTCATGCTCGCTTATACGAAGTCTTCAAGTTTGAAGTTGGCTTCAAATGTTGCATTCAGTGTATCCGCATCAAGTGGATCCAGATACGGGACGCGCCCCAGGCGGCGAACCCCGCCAAGTCGCGGAATGATCGTTTCGTTTTCGTCATGGGCGTCGCCGATAAAAACCAATCCGTGAATCGGAATGCCTCGCGTACGCAGGGCTTGAACAGTCAGCAGGGTATGGTTGATGGTGCCAAGCGATGTGCGCGAACAGACGATTGCAGGTAGTTGCCAGTTTGCGAACACATCCAGAAAAAGGACAGACGGGGTCAAAGGGACCATGACACCTCCCGCGCCTTCGACGATCAGCGGGCGGGTTGCCGCGGGAATCTGCAATCGGTCGATGTCTATCTCGATTCCTTCCAGTGCCGCTGAAAGGTGTGGTGAAGCGGGTTCCTTCAGGCGGTATATTTCTCGAAAGAAACGCTCAGAAGGCAGGGCTGACAGCACTTGAACAGTTTCGGTATCGGTGGGTTCATCAAGACCTGCCTGGACCGGTTTGAAGTAGGCAGCGTCCAGCGCGCGGACCAGCATTGCGCTGACGATAGTTTTACCAATCCCGGTATCGGTCCCGGTAACCAAAAAGCCGCGCGGTATGTTTGTCGGTACGTACATCAGGGCGAAGATTATGAACGCTTGGGAGCGAGACTCTGCATGACATCGTACAGGGTACCCATAAAATTTGTGATGTGAAGTTCTAAAACGTTCAGGGTGATTGAAATTCTAAGCCGGGCGGTGCCATCGGGCACTGTTGGCGGACGAATCGCACGAATATCAAAACCGGCGCGCTGCATTTTTTTGGCTACTTTAAGCGCCAGAGCGTCATCACCGACGATAAACGGGATGATCTGGCTGCCGCTGCCTGGCATTTCGAACGTCTCTTCGAATTTCTGATTGGCAAATTCGATCAATTTGTGCAGCTTTTTACGTTGTCGGGTTCTGTTTCCAAGGCGCCGCAAAGCTGTGCTCACCGCCACCGCGTTAATGGGCGGCGGCGCGGTCGAAAAAATGAATGACGGTGATTTATTGATCATGAAATCAACCAGTGTGCGCGGTCCGCAAACCAGGCCTCCCGAGGCAGCCAGAGCCTTGCCGCAGGTGTGAATTGCAATGATATTCTGGTGTCCTTCGAATTGCTCGGTCAGGCCATGTCCGCGTTTTCCCCAGACCCCTGTCGCGTGGGCCTCGTCAATCACCAGCATTGCATCATATCGCACCGCGATATCGAGAAGCTCCTCAAGCGGTGCGAAATCGCCATCCATACTGTAAAGACTTTCCACTGCGATCCACGCCATTGCGTCTTTTGACCGGGAGCGATGCCACTTTGACAGCGCTCGTTCGATTGCATCGGCATCGTTGTGTGGTGTCTTGACAGATTTAGCAAAAGAAGCGGACACACCCTGTCGAATGCTGGCATGCGACAGCGCGTCAAAAATAATCAGGTCATGTCGTTTGGGCAGTGTTGTCAGGACTGCAAAATTCGCTAAATAGCCATTGGCAAAAAAGAGTGCTCTTTCGCTGCGAAAGAGCCTTGCTGCCTGTTTCTCAAGTTTGAGATGAGCCGGATGATTGCCCCTGAGCAGCCGGGAGCCGCCCGAACCGAGCGGTATGCCGGATCTTAGCGCGGCGATAATGGCTTTCCTGATTTCAACGGAGCCGGACAGTCCAAGAAAATCGTTTGATGTGAAATCAAACCCGACGATCGGCGATAAGCTGCGTTTGCGGCTGGCACTGGAGAGTTTTTCAAGTTCACTTTCAAACCTTTCGAATTGATTGGCCATGGATTTGAACTCAGGATGTTCTTTTGTTGTTAAGTGATGTTGGTTCGATTGAACAGCTAATACGGAGTAAATCTCTGAGTTGCCTGTTCCTGTTACCGGTTATCGGCCGGGCCGATCGTACAAGCGGCCGACAGGTCTCAGCTGTTCGGTGCAGTCTGGACAAATGGCCATCATTCTCGTATAGAATGTATATCACTAAATTTATGACGGGGAGAGTTTGAATTATGCGTTTTATCAAATATTTCACCATTGGTTTGCTGATTCCGGCAGCTTTATCGGTTTCCGTGCTGCAAGCAGATTCCATGCCGGGCACGGTCGCGTCGGCCGAGGAAGCGGAAGCGGTTTATGCGAACCGCTCGGAATACATGAAAGGTCTTGGTTCCAAGATGAAGGCTTTTTCAAATTTTCTAAAGCGAGGCGATGGTGAGCCACTCGAATTGGCTGGCATGGCTGCCGAAATCGCCGATACTGCTGCACAAATTCCAGATCTTTTTCCAAAAGATACTGGTATGGTGCAAAATGAAGACAGTGAGGCCAAGCCCGATATCTGGGAAAACTGGTCGGATTTTGTTGCCGCTGCCGAAGCATTGGTCGAACCCGCAAAGGCGGTTGAAGCGGCATTCGATTCCGGTGACAGCGGTGCGATTGGTGGCGCTGTGAAAGCGCTTGGTGGCGACGGCTGCCGCGGCTGTCACAGTCAGTTTCGGCAGAAGAAAAACTAGCCAATCAGCCGTATTGCACAAACACCCAGACCATTACCGCTGCGACAACTGCCGCTACAAGGGCACCTTTCCAGTTTGCAGCAAGTCGCGGGGCCTGGGGTGCGAGGTCTTGAGGAATGTCGCGTTCGCCGGTGATCATCGGTTTGATCAGGTTATCGCGTTTATAAATGTAGTAGAACAGATTTGCAGCAATGTGCAGCACAATCAGCGCAATGAGCCACCTGATGTGAGTGAGGTGTATGTCGCTTGCAAAACGGCTGGTTTCGTAGCTCACGTAGTAGGCAAAAGGACCCTCAATCAAACCGTCTACATCGGCGGCAAACAGCCCGGTGGTCAGTTGCGTTATGAGCGCAAGCAAAATTGCGATCACCGCAAGCGAGCCAATTGGACTGTGTGACACGGTATAGCCCGGTTTTCTTTCGGGCAGTTTTCTGATGTAGTCGAGGTAGTCGCGCGGCTTAAACACGAGTGCCGATAATCTTGCATTCGAGCTACCGAGCAACCCCCATACGATTCTCGAAATCAGCAGGATGACAATACACTTGCCGGTGGTGATGTGAAGGTCAAAGTTTTCCAGTTCGGCACTGACCAGCATGACGGCTGTCAGTGCGGCCAGCAGCCAGTGAAATATCCTTAACGGTAAATCCCAGACCCTGACGCGTGTCGTGTTGCCGCTGCTTGATTGTGTTGTCATTTGCGCAAAGACAGAATTTGTGAATTTGTAAAATATTTATTATCACATATATGAGTAGAGATATAATTTTGCATCCACCTGAATTTGCACATCGCTCCCATCGGTTTCGTGCAAACCGTTTCTTATTCCGAGGTAAAAATGGCGAGAATTACAGTAGAAGATTGTCTGGAAAAAGTTGAAAATCGTTTTCAGTTGGTTCTCATTGCGACCAAACGGGCACGACAGCTTGACAGTGGCGCGGAGCCGCTGGTTGACCGGGACAACGATAAAAATACCGTGATCGCGCTGCGCGAAATTGCCGAAGGCCTGGTTACTGCCGATATTCTGGATGAAGACGATACGCTGATTGTAACCAATCCATTTGAATTAGCGTCGCTGGACGAAGAAGAGGCACACGAAGAAACAGAGCCCGAAGCCGGGAACAATGCCGATGCTGAATTAGGCAACGGTGTGCAGGCAGGTCTGGAAGCGCAAGCCGAGGCCGATGATGAAGCGCCGGGCGACGCACAGGCACAGGCGGGTGTCGATGAGCCAATCGAGTCGGATGTCGATAGCGAGTCCTCTCAGCAAAACGTCCAAGAATAGCTTAGCAGGTCTGCGACGTCGTATTGGGATTCCTGAGCGAGAAGACGCTCAGTTCAAATCGCTCGTCAAATCGCTGGGCGGGTATTTGCAGGACAGCCAGATCAAGGAAGTTGAGAGGGCCTACAACATCGGTGCTGAAGCGCATGAAGGACAGCGCCGCCTCGAAGGTGAGAAGTACATCAACCATCCGCTGGCAGTTGCAAAGCTGCTGGCCGAGCTGAAACTCGACAGTCGCACCATCATTGCGGCAATTCTGCACGACACCCTTGAGGACACCTATCTCACCAAGGAACGAATGGCCCGTGAGTTTGGGACTGATGTGAGTGAGCTGGTTGACAGCGTCAGTAAAGTAGATCGGCTGAAGTTTGAATCGCCGCAGCATGCTGAAGCGGAGAATCTGCGTCGTATGTTTCTGGCAACCGCAAGCGACCCCCGGGTGATCCTGATCAAGATGGCAGACCGACTGCACAACCTTGATTCGCTGCATGTACACCGAATGGAAAAGCGCCAGCGAATTGCCAACGAAACTCGCGACATCTATATCCCGATTGCGCACCTGCTCGGCATGGGGAGCTGGAAGCGCAAGATGGAAGATCTGTGTTTCAAAGCGATCCATCCGGAACGCTACAAGGTGATCCACAAGGCGGTCCGTGCAGACCTCAAGCAGGGTGTTGATCAGACGATCAAAAAACACATCGCGGTTCTCACCAAAATGCTGGAGGAAAAGCGCATTGTTGGTGAAGTAACCGGGCGCTTCAAAGAGACTTCAGCGATCCACGACAAGATGCGGAAGAAGGGTAATTCTCTCAGGATGGTGCCGGACCTTTTTGCGTTTAGAATTATCGTTAAAAGTGTTGATAACTGTTACCGGGTGCTTGGTTTGGTTCATAACAAGTACAAGCCTGTCTCGGGTGAGTTCAATGATTACATTGCCATACCCAAAATGAATGGCTACCAGTCGCTGCACACAACTGTGCACGGCAATTTTGGCCGGGCTATTGAGGTGCAGATTCGTACGGACGAGATGCACAGGGTTGCAGAATCCGGGATTGCGTCGCATCTTTCCTACAAGGCCGGAAGCGCAGCCGCGGACGATGCCAATTTACCAGGCGTACGCTGGCTCAATGAGGTGATCAAGTCGCTCGAGGAACATGAGTCACCGGCTGAATATCTGGAAAACCTAAAACTGAACCTGTTTCCGGATTATGTTTATGTCTTTACACCCAAGGGCGAGATCAAGCGGCTTAAAAAAGGCGCAACCGTGATTGATTACGCCTATTCGATCCATACTGCGGTGGGCAATGGTGCCAAGTCAGCCAAAATTGACGATCACCCGGTTGCCCTTCACACAATCCTCACAAACGGCGACCGGGTCGAAATAAACAAGAGCCGGTTTTCCAGACCGGATCCGGCCTGGCTTAATTTCGCGGTAACCGGTGATGCAAGAACCGCGATCCGCAAAGCACTCAAGGAGATGTCGAGTAAAGAGCTGGTCAAGATGGGCGAACGAATCTTCAAAGGTGTGCTGAAAAAATACAAGATCAAGCCAGCACAAGCAACTGACGAAATTAAACTGAAACTTGCCGAGCGTCTTGGAGTGGATTCATGGTCTGACATATTGCGTGAGATTGGCACCGGGGAGCGGTACGCTGCTGCAGTGATCGGACAGATGTTTCCGTCAACATTTCTGAATACGGATTCGAAGTCCTCCGAGGTGATATCAATTCAAGGTACCGAGGGGCTTGGTGTTCAATATGCCAAGTGCTGCAACCCGATCCCTAAAGAGTCGATTGTGGGAGTCTTTAACCGGGGTAGGGGAATTGTGATACACACTCAGGATTGCCTTAATGTAAGGCAATCAAAACTGTCACCTGAGTTTTGGCAGAAACTGAACTGGGCAGACAACCCGAAAGGGCAGTACCGCGTGACGCTTAAAGTGCACTGCATCAACGAAACCGGACTGCTGGCCAGTGTAACCGCCAGGATATCCGCCCATCGCGCCGACATTGCCCGGTGCGTGACCCGAACTTCCAAAAACGAAGCGACGCTCGAATACGATATCGAGGTCAGCGACAGCGAACACCTTAATTCCATCACACAGAACATTCTGCGCCACAACCTGGTAAACAGCGTAGAGCGGGTCAAACTGAACAAATAGTGCGAAGCAGCCAGGCGTCTGGACGAGCGGACAAGTTTATTTGCTGCGCGATGGCACTGAGCGCAAAGCAGGCAAGCGCAGGTATAATTTTTTTCAAACCGGATTTGGTGGCCGCTTGCTCGTGCATCGGTAGTTCGCCAAAGTGCTGGGCAGCGACACACACTTACAGACTTTTACGGTGAAGTAATGGTAGTTCGACAAACCATATCAACTGACAACGCACCTGCCGCTATTGGTGCCTATTCACAGGCGGTGAAGCATGCGGGTACCCTGTATGTTTCCGGTCAGATTCCACTGGATCCTGCAACCCAGGATGTAGTTGCGGGTGATGCCAGGGCGCAAATTGTCCGGGTTTTTGACAACCTTGCAGCAATTGTTGAGGCCGCTGGTGCCGGCCTTGAGAACGTCGTCAAGTTAACAGTCTTTCTTGTCGACCTTGGTGATTTTCCCATTGTCAATGAAGTGATGGGAGAGTATTTTGAACAACCCTATCCCGCCCGCGCTGCAATCGGTGTTGCTGCGCTACCGAAAGGCGTTGGTGTGGAGGTGGAAGCAATCGTTGCACTGCACGATTAGGTGGAGACCGTCCTCAATTCCCATCCCGAAGAGAACCCCGTTACGGAACTTCCGCGTATCGGGCCCAAACTCGCATCGAACCTGGAAAAATTAGGAATTTTCCAGGTCAAGGACTTATTGTTTCATTTTCCCTATCGGTTCCAGGATAAAACCCGAACCGTTCCGATCGGCGCGCTGGTCAACGCACAGACCGTCATGGTTGCCGGTCGGATCGTATCAGTCAACGATAATATTCGCTACCGCCGTGCGTTGATCGTGCGTTTTGAAGATGACAGTGGTCGTATGAGCATGCGTCTTTTTCATTATTCCTACAAGCAAAAAACAGCCCTTGAACGCGGCAGCTGGATACGATGTTTTGGCGAGGTGAGGATTTCGCAGCACGGCTATGAAATGGTACACCCTGAGTATTCGGTTTTTCAGTATCCGCCGCCCGCACCGCAAAGTGACCGGTTGACTCCGGTTTATCGTTTGACGGAAGGTATTGGGCAGCCCATGATGCGAAAAATTGTGAATGCCGCGTTTGATCATTGCACTCAGCGGCCCGTTGCAGAGTTGCTGCCGCTGGATGTGATCCGTCGATATGATCTTTGTAGCATAGGCAGTGCGCTTAAGGATATTCACTCACCGCTGGTCAGCGAGTCAGGACTGACAGCTGTGGATGCAGACCAGCCAGCGAAGCGGCGGCTGATCTTTGAAGAACTGGTTTCGTTCCAGATTGCGCGTCGTCAGCAAAAGCAGCTTCGTCAGAGCTCTGAAGCCGCCTGCATGCAGCCCGCGGGCGACTTGTCCCGACGTCTCAAGGATTCACTCAAATTTACCCCCACTGATTCCCAGCGCACAGTTATCCGCGAAATTCTTGCTGACTTGAAGAAAGCTACCCCGATGCTGCGCCTGGTCCAGGGTGATGTAGGCTCCGGTAAAACGCTGGTGGCCGCGGCCGCGGCGGCCTGGGTGGTGGATTCCGGTTACCAGGTTGCCGTCATGGCACCGACTGAGCTTTTGGCAGAGCAGCATCTGAAAACATTTTACGATTGGTTTGCGCCGCTCGGAATCGAGGTTTTGCTGCTGACTGGCAGGATGTCAGCGAAGATACGGCGGCAGGTAGAGCGGGGCATGAAAGGTGGGCAGACGCGGATCGTGATTGGTACTCATGCGCTGTTTCAGGAGGGGGTGGAATTCAAGCGGCTGGGGCTGATTATTGTCGATGAACAGCATCGCTTTGGTGTGGGTCAGCGCTTCGCACTGCGGGAAAAGGGTGTAGCTGACCAACAGGTGCCCCACCAGCTGGTGATGACCGCGACACCCATACCGAGAACTTTGGCGATGGCATTTTATGCAGACCTTGATGTATCAAGCATTACTGAGCTTCCGCCGGGACGAATACCGGTTACCACTGAAGTCTTCTCGACCGGCGGACGAGAACAGGCGATCCGGAAAATCGAATCACTGTGTGCCGCCGGTCAACAGGCTTACTGGGTGTGTCCGATTATCGATAAGTCCGAAGTACTGGATGTCGAGTCTGCTGTTGAAGCACAGAAGTATGTCGAGCAATCTCTGCCCGCGCGGCGCGTCGCACTGATTCACGGCCGTTTAAAGAGCGATCAGAAAGATCGCATTATGAATTCGTTCAGAGCGGGGGAGATCGATGTATTGGTGGCAACGACGGTCATTGAAGTTGGCGTCGATGTACCGAATGCGTCGTTGATGGTGATCGAGAGTGCCGAACGGATGGGGCTTTCGCAGCTGCACCAGTTGCGCGGCCGGGTCGGCCGCGGCGCGGCACAGGCAATGTGCGTGTTGCTGTACAGGGGAAAGCTGTCAGAGATGGCGCGCAAGCGTTTGCAGGTGATGCGGGAAACGACCGACGGCTTCAGGATTGCGGAACAGGACCTTAGGCTGCGCGGCGCAGGTGAGCTGTTGGGTACCCGGCAGACTGGTGCCCAGATGTTTCGCATCGCCGAGTTTCCGAGAGATCGGGAGCTTTTGGATGACGTGATTGAGGTTGCTGAGCTGTTGCTTAGTCAACAGCCAGAATTTGTCCAGCCTTTGATTCGGCGCTGGGCAATTCGCGAGGGTCAGTACAGTGCTGTTTAAACGCCTGGGAGCCTATGCCCGGCTGATGCGGCTCGACAAGCCAATCGGAAGCCTGCTGCTCTTGTGGCCAACTTTGTGGGCACTTTGGATTGCGGGTGAGGGTCAGCCGCAGGCATACATCGTTCTCGTCATGATTACCGGGGTGTTTGTGATGCGTTCGGCAGGTTGCGTGATCAACGACTTTGCTGACCGCGGTTTCGATGCGCACGTGGAACGAACCCGGGATCGTCCGCTGGCTACAGGGGAAGTATCGGTTCGCGAGGCGCTGGTTCTGTTTGGCTCGCTGAGCCTGATTGGTTTTGGTTTGGTTTTACTGCTGAACTGGCTGTCACTTGTGCTGGCGTTTGTGGGTTTGGTTCTTGCAGCTTCATACCCCTTTTTGAAAAGAATTACGGGGTTGCCGCAGTTTTACCTTGGCATTGCGTTTGGCTGGGGCATACCGATTGCATTTGCTGCACATCTCAATACGGTGCCGCTGACAGGCTGGCTGCTGCTCGCGGCAAACATTGCGTGGGCCGGCGCGTATGACACGTTCTATGCCATGGTTGACCGAAATGACGATGTTCGAATTGGCGTCAAGTCGCTGGCAACGCTAAGTGGCAAATATGACCGGCTGGTGATCGGTGCATGCCAACTGCTGACCCTGATCATTCTTTGTCTTGTGGGTTACCTGGAAAACCTTGATGGCTATTTCTATCTTGGAATTCTTGGGGCAGCACTGGTTGCGATTTGGCACCAGTATTCATGCCGTATAGAGAGCCGTGAGCGATTCTTTGCCGCGTTTTTGGGCAACAGCTGGTTCGGCGCAATGGTATTTGGCGGGATTATGCTGGCTTACCTTTAAATGAAAGGCACGCCAGCAATGTCCACCGGCAAGATCTAATCAGCTCACAGATTTCTGTAACTGTTTCTCACTGCGTACAACCGCGTCGGTCCTCTCGCTTTTTTGCCGTTTCCCATCAGTACTCTTGCAAAGTGGTCAGGGTAATTGACATGGAATCTAGTACGAAACCAGCGATTGACCGACATATTGTTTGGTGCAGGTCGAGTGTATTGATACTTAGGTATCCCGTGTAACCTAGAGTGTAAGCGTCGCTTGCTTTGTGGATGAATAAAGTGTACGTCGAATTGTTCAATTGCTTTGATTTGTGCCTCTCGTTCGCCAACCGTAGCCATCGACAGACCTCCAAAAATTGGAAGATGAACGACCATATCCCTTGGTTGTTCTAGCTCATTTATTGACTTTTCCGAGATCCCTTCGAAAAAAATCCCCTCCTAACCTTTAAATTTTGCAACTAAATCGCCGTTAAGTCAATAATTTTCTTGAATTTGGTGCCGGATTGATGTTGGGTGGCGGGATTTCGTCACTAATTTGTTTGGTATACTAAGCCGATTTGGTAGATTACGGCCATGTACGGGTTTATTGTCGGAACGCATATCTCTTTTGCACTGGGTTCAGTTGTACTAGGCAGCTTTGTGCTTGCAATGACAAAGGGTACCAGGCGCCACAAATTGATGGGGCGCATTTGGGTTGGCATGATGACGCTTGTTGCGGTCGGTTCATTCGGTTTGCGCGACCTGAATGACGGACAGCTCAGCTGGATACATGCGTTGTCTGCATTTACCCTGCTTTCCATGCTTGTTGCAATCGTCATGATTCGCCAGGGCAATCGTCGAGCCCATTTTATGGCGATGATCGGGTGCTTTATCGGTGCGGTGATTGCTGGCGCGTTGACGCTTGCTCCCAATCGTCTGATTGGCGGGTTCTTATTCGGCACCTGAAAGGTGTCGTATTCTGCCTGACGGCCGGGTTAGCGACCTGTTATTTGAGCGCTGCGAAGGAACGGTCCATCGCTTCTACAATTGTTGGCACATCACTTTGTGCCAGGCACATGGGTGGTACCAGCCTCAATACGCTTCTTTCGGGACCAGCCTTGCTGCTGACGAGCCCATGGTGACGATTTTGTTCAAAGACGATCGCAGTTTCCTCGGTTGCCGGGGCTTTACTCCCCCGATCCTTGACCAGTTCCACTGCAATCATTAAACCTCTGCCCCGAACATCCCCGATATTCGGGTGGTCGTCCATGAGGCCGCGCAGGCCGTCAACGAGTGCTTCGCCAACGGCCTTTGAGTTTTGCTGCAGCTGCTCCTCCGAGATGACGCGCAGTACTGCGCGTCCCGCAGCACAGCTCATGGGATTGGCGCCATAGGTATGAAACAGGAACTTGTCTGCCATGGGTTCTGCTATGTGTTTTCGTGCAATGACCGCACCTAGGGGATAACCGTTGGCAATGCCCTTGGCCGCGACAACGATATCCGGGACGACGTTGTGTTGTTCGAAACTCCAAAACGAATCCCCGGTTCTGCCGAACCCCGCTTGAACCTCGTCAATGATCATGACACCGCCTGCTGCGCGAATGCGTTCGGCTGCGCCTTCAATGTAGCCGATGGGCATTGGTACGATACCGACGTAGCCCTGTACAGGCTCGATGATCATGGCAGCCAGATTTCCCGTGCTGCCGAACCGGATGGTATTGTCCAGTGCGTTCAGGTAACGCTGGATGTCATCACCAAACTCGCCGCGGTACGGATTCGGCGACATTGCAAACTGAACATTACCTGGCAGGCCGACATCGTGTCGAAAGCCTGATATTCCGGTGATCGACTGGGCACCGTAGGTGGGCCCGTGATAGCCGCCCTGCAAAGCGACAACATCGCGGTGCCCGGTAAATGTCCGCGCCATCATCAGGGCGAGATCAATTGCTTCAGCACCGCTATTGGTGAAATGCACCACCCAGTCATATCCAGCGGGCATGGTTGCCGCTAATTCCTCGGCGAAGTGTGCGGGCACCGGGTGATAGAACATCGTTGTACAGTGAGGCAGGGCAACCGCCTGTTCACTGGCCGCCTGGACAACATCGGGATGCGCGTGGCCGACTGAAATACACACGTTCATCGCCAGAAGGTCGATGAGGCGATTGTCTTTTTCGTCCCAAAGATATTGTCCCGCGCCGCGTTTTAGAATGAGCGGCTTTTGGTACGGCTGGAACTTACGCTGTGAGGCAGCATAGTATTTTTCGCGTCTTGCGATAACGGCCGAAGTTGACCAGTCTGTTGCAAATTTCATGGGTGTACTCTATGGTTTTCGAATTTCATTGAGCCGGCGCGTAATGAACGCATCGAGTGCGTCAGCTTTGTCTTGTTCAATCGCGGGTGGCTGGTATTCCTTGAGGAGTTGTTTCCAGGTCTGATTGGCGCGCTGGTGCTGCCAGGTTGAGCCTTCTGCCTGCCATTGTTCAAACGACTTATTATCTGCGACCGATGATTGAAAAAAGGCAGATTCAAAGTTTCGCTGTGTGTGTTCCGCACCGAGAAAGTGCTGACCCGGTTCCACCTCCTGAAATGCATCCCAGGCTTGAGCTTCTTCGGAAAGATCCACTTTTTTGGAAAATGCTTCCAGCATCGCACAACGGTCGGCATCCATAATCACCTTTTCGTAGCCGACGGTCAGCAGGCTCTCGAGGCAGCCGGTGGCGTGAATGATAAAGTGGGTGCCGGCCATAAATGAACCCAACAGCTGCGTTGCACTTTCGTAGGCAGCCTGGGCATCGGGCACCTTGGAAGCGGTCAGCGCGCCAACCGAATGAAACGGAACACCGAGCCGGTCAGCCAGCGAGCGGGCACACATCTGAAATTGCATCCCCTCTGGCGTACCGAAAGTGGTAGCCCCCGACTGCAGCGAGATCGGGCTGAAGAACGTTCCAAATACGGCGGGTGCTCCCGGGCGGATGAGTTGGATCAGACACAGGCCTGCGAGTACCTCAGCGAGCACTTGGGCAAGTGTCGCGGCGACAGAAACCGGACTCATGGCGCCGCCCAGCACAAACGGAGAAACAACAACCGCCTGATTGGCGCGGGCGTAGACTTTCAGGGCCTCAAGCATAGTGTCATCCAGCACCAGTGGCGCGTTGGTGTTCACAACGCTGTACAGACAGCAGTTCTCGTCGACAAATTTATCGCCGAACACAATCTTTACCATTTCAACTGTGTCCGCGGCGCGTTCCCGGGCGGTAACGGCACCCATGAAAGGTTTGTCATTGAGAGTAAGGTGAGTCTTTGCCATGAACAGGTGTCGTTCCGGCACCGGGAGATCAACCGGTTCACAGACCACACCACCGGAGTGATGGACACTGTCCAGCATATAGTGAAGGCGGGTCAGGTTTTCAAAGTCGTCACAGGTCGAATAACGCCGGCCGCGGTCCATATCGTATGCAAATGGTGGGCCAAAACTTGGGCAGAAAAGAGAGTTGTTGCCTCCGATTACCACTGATTTGGCGGGGTTGCGGGCGTGTTGAGTAAACACACTGGGTGCAGACTTGCGGATGATGTCGCGACAAAAGCCAGGTTCAAAGCGAACCCTTTCTGCGCTAATCCGGCAGCCCGCCTGTCGAAAGATGTGCAGCGTTTCCGGGTCGTCGCGAAAATCCATACCGACTTCATCAAGAATGCGATCCGCGTTTTTTTCGATCAGGGACAATCCGTCATCGTCAAGCAGCGAGAGTCTGCCGATATTGCGCTTGATGTAAGGACTGCCACTGCCTGGCATATTGATTCGACGGCGACGATCGCGCTTTGAGTGCCGACCACCGGAACGACGACGGGATGCAGTGTCAGTTGAGGAACTCATCTGTGCAATTTTATATGACCGACATCGCCTGTTTAGAAACGTAGCACGAAATCAGCAAGATCTTCGGTTATCTCTGGTTGGCAATCAGCGGGGTTTCGGAAAAAGAAAATGACAGATCGGTTGAAGCAGTCAGTCAATTAAAATTTCGTTCTTTGCATCAGCGTAAATTCTAGGTCTCCAACTGTTGGAACGCAACGCAAACATCGTGATCATCGGCGGCGGCGCAATCGGGCTTTCAGTCGCTTATCACCTGGGCTTGTCGGGCGGTTCGTCGGTACATCTGTATGAAGCCAACCGGATTGGCAGTGGCACATCCTGGCACGCCGCGGGAATTGTCGGACCACTTCGCGCATCGTTGAATCTGACCAGAATCGCGATGTATGCAACGACCCTGTTTCCTGAGCTTGAAATTGCGACCGGTCAGTCTACGGGTTACCGACAGACCGGCGGCTTGTGGCTGGCGCGTAATCATGAACGGCTGACAGAGCTTCGCAGAATCCACGGTATGGGCCAGCGAGTTGGTCTTGGGGTTGAAATGATCAGTCCCGCCGAAGTGCGGCAGGCAGCACCGCATCTCAAAGTTGATGACCTGGTGGGGGCGCTTTGGGTCGATGAAGATGGCCAGGTTTCACCGGTGGATTTATGTGCTGCATATGCGGCTGGCGCGAAACGTGCGGGTGTGCAAATCAGCGAGAATCAGGCCGTACAGGAAATTCGTACTAAAGGTGGCAGACTAAACGGCATAACCTTGCTGGGCGGTGAGCGTATCCGGTGCGATGCGGTGGTTTTGTGTGCCGGGCTATGGACGCGTGCACTGGCTGCCACCGCCGGTGTCAATGTCCCGCTGCAGGGGGTTGAACATATGTATGTTGTTACTCAGCCGATCGAAGGCCTTCCTCAAACTCAACCGATCGTGCGCGATCTGGACTCGGGAGTGTACCTCAAAGAGGACACGGGCAAAATGGTCATCGGTGGATTTGAACGTGATGCAAGGATTTGGAATGCAGAGCACCCGGTTCGCACTGATGGTGGTTTCCTGATGTTCAACGAAGACTGGGCGCACTTTGAGCCCTTCATGCTGGCCGGAATGCATCGCATGCCCTGCCTTGAGACGGCGGGTATACAGATGTTTATGAACGGTCCGGAGAGTTTTACGCCGGATACCAAACCATTGATTGGTGAAACACCTGAGGTGGCGGGGCTTTATGTCGCGGCCGGTTTCAATTCTGTTGGCGTCATGTCGTCGGCCGGCGTTGGACGTGAATTGGCCGAGTGGATATTGTGCGCTCAGCCACGTTTTGATATGTGGGAAGTGGACATTACCCGCGCCAGTCCCCGGTGGAATAAACCAAAGGTTCTCAGACAGCGGATGCGCGACGCGGTACATAATCAGTTCGCCATGCACTGGCCGCTCAAACAGCCTGAATCCCGTGTCGGGTTGCGGCGCTCAGCCTTGTTTGGCCAGCTCGAAAGCGCGGGCGCAGTATTCGGCTGCATGTCGCACTGGGAAGTTCCACTATGGTATGCGGAAACTCATCAAGAGCGGGCAATTCAGCACACCTATGAAGCGCAGCCGTGGTGGGAACTTGCCGCTCGAGAAGCTCAGCGCATGGCCGGCGCGGTTGCACTGGTGGATTTATCTCAGTTTTCCAAGTTTGACATTTCGGGTGACGACGCACTTCAAGGGATGCAGTTCTTGTGTGCCGGGGATATGGATATGCGGCAGGGACGGTCAAAGTACACTGTTATGTTAAATGAGCGCGGCGGGATTGAAGCGGATGTTACGGTTGCCCGCTTTGCCGCCGATCATTTCCGGGTCGTGAGCGGTGCAAACACCCGTTTTCGTGATCGTGCGAGAATGCGTCGGGTGCTTGAACGCTTTGGTGACATTTCGATCGCCGATCAAACCAAAGATGAATGTGTGTTGGGTGTGATGGGTCCGAGGTCGCGCGATGTATTGCAGCGTGTGTTTGCGCATGCGTGGAACACGGATGCGTTTCCATTTGGACACTTTCGGCGTGGTTCGATTGGAGGCTTGCCGGTGATTGCGTTGCGCCGAAGTTATGCAGGGGAGCTTGGATTTGAACTCTATATGCGCGCGGACGATGCACCGCAGGTTTATGACATCGTCAGCGGTGCCGGCCAGAGGTTTGGCATCTCTCATTTGGGTATGCTGGCCCTTGACGGGTGCCGGCTCGAAAAGGGTTTTGGACACTGGAGCCATGAATGGGGGAGCGACGTTACTCCGGTTGAAGCCAATATTGAGTTTGCAGTATCGAAATCCAAAACCGGTTACCTGGGATTTGACGCGATCAAAAAACAGCGCGCGGGTGGTGTTTCGCAAAGACTCCTGCTGTTGGAAATCCTGTTGCAGACGTCTGCGCGGCCGCTGATGCTGCACGATGAGTTGGTCATGTGCGGTGATGAAATTGTCGGGCTTACCACCTCCGGTGGAGTGGGCCCCAGGACCGGACGGGTGCTGTCGTTTGCGATTGTCAAATGTGACCCGACTGAGTCATGCGAGGTGGTTTGCAGCAAGGCTTACCAGGTGAATGTGGCTGGCGAGCTTTTTGAGACTAGAGTTCTGACGGACGCGCCGTATGATCCGGATGGCATGCGGATGCGGGTATAGACACATGGCGGACACTGCAAGGATTGTGATCATTGGCGGCGGTATCATGGGGGTATCAACGCTCTACCATTTAACCAAACTCGGCTGGTGCGATGCGGTGCTGCTGGAAAAAAGCGATCTCACGCATGGCTCGACCTGGCACGCGGCGGGGCTTTGCACGCACTTTGCACACAATGCGACCATCATGCAGATGCGGGCCGAGAGCATTCGACTTTACAAATCTGTTTTACCCGCAGAGTCCGGTATGGCGGTTGGATTTCGGCAGACCGGTGCGATGCGGGTGACCAGGCTTCACGACCGAATGGATGAGTTTCGGCATGTACAGGGATTGGGGCGATTTGTCGGACACGAGTTTCACATTGTTGATCCGGTGCAAATTGAGAAACTCTATCCACTTGCCAAAACAGATGGTTTGATTGGCGGGATTTACGAACCGAACGACGGTAATGTCGATCCGAGCCAGGCAACACAGGCGTTTGCAGCTGTGGCACGCGGGGCCGGCGCGAGAATATATCGAAATTGTCCTGTTGTGAAACTTGAGCGGACAACAGGTGGGCAGTGGCGTGTCATTACGCCGCAGCGTGAATTTGTTTGCGAGCACATAGTTAATGCCGCCGGCACGTGGTGCCGGGAAGTTGGCGACATGATGGGTGTTGACCTTCCTGTGGTACCGGTGCTGCATCAGTATTTTGTTACTGAAGCGATTGACGGGGTCAGGGCGCGATCTGCACCTTTGCCGATTTACCGGGATCCGGAAGAGAGCTGGTACACCCGGCAGGAACATGATGGGCTGATACTTGGGCCTTATGAGAAAGCTGCTGAGGCCTGGTCTATAGACGGGGTGCCGCAGGATTTTGGCGCAGACCTGTTGCCGCCGGCACTTGACCGGGTCGAAGACATTGTAGAGCTCGCAATGAGAAGGATTCCGGCACTGGCCGAGGCTGGCATCAAAAGCAATGTAAACGGACCCATTACCTTTACCCCCGATGCCAATCCTCTAATCGGACCGGCTTTCGGGCTTGAGAATGCGTGGCTAATTACCGGCTCTTCGATGGGTGTTATGGAAGGCGGTGGCGCGGGTCAGTTTCTTGCGCAGTGGATTGTTGGCGGTGAGCCGCCGATGGACCCACTCGCGATTGATTCCAGAAGGTTCGGAGATTATGCAGATCGGGAATATCGGGTCGCCAAGGCGGTAGAGAGCTTTGGGCACCAGTTTGGGATTCACTATCCAAAGGAGGAGCGCTCTGCGGGACGTCCAGCGCTGATCTCACCATTTTATGAATCACTCGGAGACGTGGGCGCGGTGTATGGTGCAGCATTCGGTTGGGAACGGCCAAATTGGTTTCAAACCGGTGGCAGCAGGGCGGCAACGGTGGACAGCTTCAGGCGGACGAACTGGTTTGATGCGGTGCGCGAGGAATGTCTTACTGTCCACGAAAGGGTCGGTCTTTTCGACATGTCGGCAATTGCGAAGTTTGAAGTATTTGGCGCTGATGCAGAGCAGTTTCTGGAGAGCCTTGGTTCCAATGTACCGCCGCGTAGAGTTGGCGGGATCACGCTGGTTCATGCACTGACTCATTCAGGCGGCGTGCTGTCTGAATTTATGCTGCATCGCCGTGCGGAAGACCGATATTACTTGACTTGTGCTGCTGCGGCAGAGCGCACTGATTTTGAATTGCTGAAAGCGCGGGCTGCAGGACTCAGGGTTGAAGTGAAGCCGGTGACCCGGGAACGGGCAGTGCTCAGTCTCGCTGGTCCATTTGCCAAACGGCTTCTCGATGAGGTAACCGAACATGATCTCACGCAAGCCGGATTTCCCTGGCTGACGGGGGCAGACATTGTCATTGCGGGCGAGAGAACGCTTGTACTTCGTCTTTCGTACACGGGTGAGTCTGGATTTGAGTTGCATGTACCGCGCTCGGCGGCGAGAAAGGTATTTGCAGAGCTAGTTGAGGCCGGACTTGAGTACGGGCTTGGATATTTTGGTGCTTATGCAGTGGATGCAATGCGACTCGAGAAAGGGTTTCGAGCCTGGGGGATGGACCTTACGAGCGAACGTACGCCGCTTGAAGCGGGATTGCGTCATTTGGTGAAATCTGAAAACAGGAAGTTTATTGGGCGGGATGCTTTACTTCGCCGGCAGGAGGCTGCCGACAGATGGCACATGAAACTAATTGAGATTGAATCTGGTGAGATTGACCCTTTCTATTTACATCCTGTTTATCAAGATGGGTACGTGGTTGGAATTGTGACATCTGGTGCTTATGGACATCGCACCGGGAAAGCACTTGCGCTTGCTTATCTGACACAGAAGTGGAGTATTGAAGATGGACAATTTGAGGTGGAAATGCTTGGCTCAAAATATCCGGCAAAGGTGATCAAGCAACCGCCTTACGATTCAACGAATATGCTCTTGCGAACGGATTAATGGTGCCACTGTTGATTCTGAGAAAGTTCAATGAAACACAAGAAGGCTCGGTCTGTTAGGTACGCATTGAAGTAGAACGCGGAATTGAATGATTCAGGCGATAAGTGTCTACCAGAAGTGACGCTACGTCGATTCTCAGAGACTTCGTGGTAAAACCGAACTTAGTCAATTCAAGACAATTTGATTTGCATGAACCCAAGGTCATTTTCCAAGCCACAGCCAGCTGAACCTCTTCCAGAGGAGGTGTGGTTAGAGCAAACAGATCGTTCTGACGCCGGCCGTGAACCGTTCTTTTACGGAAGGGATGCTGAGTATGATGTATTCCGATCTGCTGTTGAAAGTCTCGGATAAGGGATTGTCGGCGGCGGCACGATGATCTTCCAGGGTGCACCAGGTGCTGGAAAAACTGCATTCATGCTGGAATGTATGGAGGCAGTCAGAAGTCACTCCACACCAGATGATCCCTGGCTAGCAGTCTCCATTCGTCCGGAAACCCTGAAGTCTGCTTTACAGACGGTCAGCGTCATTGTGCAGGCAGCCAATACAGAGAGCGATTGTCGCGCTGCAGGTGGTCTAACGTCGGGGACAGGCTCATCACCGCTCGGCACTAACATTACGACTGGATCAATCAATCGGGGCTGGTCAAAAGCTCAAGTACGCCCGGTCCGTCGCCGCTCCCTTGAAAAGACCCTCGGCTAAATATCTTCAACCGGCAGCAATTCGCGGCCAAGTCCTAGCCTGTAGGCATTATGAATGTGATGCAATGAAGGTTCGTTCCGCCCAAACACAATCTCGGGGTGAGTTCCGCGCTCGGCGTTTACCTGGATGTCCTCCATCATCGGGTAGTCCTCTTGTGCGACGACATCCCTGACTCTCTCAAGTCCATGTTCATACGCCTTTGCAGAATCTGTGAAGTGTTTTTCGACGTTGGGATCAACGTACCACGTGTGAATCGTCCGGCACTTTGAAGGTGAGCCTCCGAGAGGGAAAATTCGAAAAAAATCCACGCCCATCGCACCCACCGCCATGATGGCGTTCGGGTAAAGGAAATAGGTAGTGGAGGTTATCTGCTTGTAAGGCCAATGGGCCAGGTCCGGTATCATCATCCGCATCAGATTGAATCTCTGATTGGCGGCGACCATGCGCAGGTTCTTTCCGAAGCCGTCGAAGGTCTGTAAGTCCCCCATTACCTCCTGAGCGGCGGTTTCTGCGTGGATCACGTTGACGTGATAAAGCTCACCGAAGGTATCGATGCCCAATTTCCAGTTCATCTGCGCATCGATGACTTGCGTGCCGGCATGAGGATGACTCGATAACTTCCAGTGAACCAGGTCGTCCTGAAGTCCTGCCACAGACTCGTCCTCGTCAACTGGGTCGCCTTGAGTCGGCCGTACCCACAAGGTGCCGTACAGTTCAGCCGAAGGTAATGCGATCAGCGGCAGATCCATACTCGACTGGTTCGAAAATCGACCGCTCTTGTTGACCTTCAGCAATTTGCCGTCATTTCCATACGTCCATGCGTGGTAAGGACATGTAAATCGCTTTCTGGAACCGCGTCCTTCGGGCACTACTTTGCCCCCGCGATGTCTGCAGACGTTCGCATATGCTCTAAATCGTCCTTCGCCATCACGAACCATAAGTATCGGGATGCCTGTTTCATTGTCCGACCAGTACGTGTTGGGCTCGGGCAGCTCGGACGAGAGACCCATGCACAAGGGTGTGTTCCGGAAAAACACATCCTGCTCTTGCGCCAAGAGTTGCGGGCACGCGAAATCCGACATCGGTACACGCATGACGCCGCCCGCATCGGCAGTCGTATCGTTGGCGATGTGCCCGGCGAGTTCATTTAATATGCGAAGTCGTTCGGATTTGTCCATGTATCCTGTTTCTGCAATGCAATGAATAAATTAGGTTAACCCAGATCTTGCACCATCGAGGTGTACATGGAGCGAAATGCGTAGTACAGGTATTGGAGTCAACGCCTCACCGAACAACACGAGACCGTCTCATGCAACCAGAGTGTATCCCGGCCTAGCTCGCATTTGAAAGGGGATTATATACGAACGTGCCCATCCCCGGCCTATGACGGCAGGGCGATTTTTGTTCGTCTTATCGGAATGATATGAAATAAATATCAGCCAATACTGGACATTTCCCATGTGTTTGTGTATAGCACGCTATTCAAGGTGAACTTACCGGTGCAATGTCTTGAACGATATAGCCGGTGAGAAATGAACCTGTCAGAGTTGGTCATTGAAACCGTCAGGCGGGCAGACGAGGCGAGATTCCTTGCACTGATGCGCGAGCATCACTATCTTGGCGTACCGCACAAGATTGGCGAAAGCGCATTCTATGCGGCTGTCTATGGGCGTAAAAAACATATGAACCATGGGCCAATTCAACTATTGCTAAAATTCTGACGCACACCCCCATGCATATCTGAGATCTGGGAAGAAATATTGAAATAGTATTTGACCACTTTGAGAAAACCTGAGTAGTTTGTTGTCTGTCTGTATCACCTCAATTCTGTCTTTGAATTTTTCCTCATCTATCGCTTTACTCAAATTATTGGAATTTCTCCTTTTGACTTGACAGCAAAATTGTTTGAAGAAGATCGTCAAAAAGGCAAAGAAATTAGCGCAGAAATTCAAAATTTACATTCAATGAGTTGCAATATAATCTTGCAAATAGTAATTTGCAAGATTATTAATAATTGTCAGACCCGATAAAAGTGAATACCGTTCTGAGCGGATAACGTTATGGCTACTAACCAACTCATAGGAAAAAGATTCAAGGCGTGGCGAATGGAGCACGGACTGTCACAGGATAAACTTGCCCAGTTGCTTGGATTTAAGGACCGACAAACTGTATCGGCGATTGAGACTGGTCTGCGACGCGTGAGTGCCGAAGAACTGATACTTGCGGTTCAGAAGTTAAATGAGCCGCTTGAATATTTTACCGACCCATTTCGACTTGTTGGAGAAGGTGATTTTTCGTGGCGACAAACTGGTGTCAGGGACAGTCTGCTCAAGAAGTCTCAAAGTGAGGCGGGCCGTTGGATTGCTGCGTATCGCAGTTTAGCTCCAATGGCGGGGCTCGAGAAACAATACCTTCACCGACACCTGCGGCTGACTCGGAATTCTCGATATGAAGATGCAATTGCAGCTGGTGAGCGTTTTGTAACTGAGTTCGGTCTTGGCGAAACGCCAGCAACGTGTTTAGTTGATACTTTGGAAAACAAGTTGGGTATCTTGGTTTTGATGGTCGATTTTGATCATGGAATTTCTGGAGCGGCTTGTAGGCTTTGCGAGTTTGACGTGGTGTTGATTGCACGTCACGAGACAGAGGGTCGTCGCAATTTCAATCTCGCGCACGAATTGTTTCATATACTCACTTGGAAAACCATGCCACCGGCATATTCAGAAGAGGCACGAGGAACTGATGGGAATCGTGTAGAGCAACTAGCAGATAACTTTGCAGCTGCTGTGCTAATGCCTGCAGCGACTTTGCGTCGGTACGGTAATTGGTCAAATCTGTCTGAGAAAGACTTGATATCGCGGCTCAACACAGTAGCAGATGACTTTCATGTGACATCTTCAGCACTTCGTTGGCGTTTGGTCGCACTGAAAGAATTGACACAGTCTGTGGCGCGTTCGCTACCTGAAGATGCTTTGCGCAATAACGGTTGGGAGAGAATCTCACACGAGAAACCCGCTTTGTTCTCAAAGTCCTTTATGCAAGTTCTGAGATTGGCAATCGAACAGGGGTTGGTTTCGACACGACACGTTGCGGGACTCCTTGGAGTAACTGTAGAAGATTTGGAAGACTTGTTCACAGCACACAGAATTGAACCTCCCATACAATTATGAGTCGCTATGATGCGACATCTTGGTCCTGTGCTAGTAGATACAAATGTAATCCTAGAATGTCATAGGGTAGGTTTATGGCGTGCATTTGTTGGTGGATACCAAGTCGAAACGGTCGAGGAGTGTGTGACCGAAACTCAAACCGGGTTTCAAAGACGACGCGAGCATCAGCAGATTGACGAGCAGAAATTGCGCGCAAAGTTGACAGAGGTCCGTCCAGTAACGGAACAAGAGCGTGCTGAGTTGTCCGTGATGGTTCCCGACATTATCCTCGATAAAGGTGAGGTGTCGCTTTGGGCTCACGCAGCGAGTCGGGATGACGCTTGAATTTTGTGCGGACCAGATAAAGCAAGCATTCGATTTGGAATTCGGTTAGGATTTCAGGAACGGTTGGTATCACTGGAACAGCTTCTAAGTGTAGTGGCTTATCGACGAAAGATAACGTTAAAGTCAGCATATACAACAAATTGGCATGAAATGACCGTTGGTCAGCTCCTCTTGGTTGAGGCAAATAACCGATAGCGATGTTCAGATGCCGCTCTATTTTCTGATCAATAACGACCTGGTATGTGAAATAAACGCAGTAGCGAACCGATGAGCGACCTTTTTGATTTCGCCCCGAAACGTCAGTTATACGCC
>JAJDZL010000118.1 GCA_022824665.1 Gammaproteobacteria bacterium
GTGGCGAAGTTGGGGTAGAAATCGCGAAAATCGCGCCCGATCACGCCAGATTAAGCTGTTTCGAGGAGGATTTTGGGGATTTTTTATTTCATGCCTCTGTAACCACTTGGATCAGTGGGCAATTTTGACAGCGCAATCGCCCCATAATCCATGGATAGGTGCACTTGTCGAATACACTTGGATTCAGCAATGGAAAAATCGCAAGTCGAAACCGCCTGGGCAACCGAGAACAAAAATTCACCTTGGAGCTCGAGGCGATTGCACTTAAGACCCCAATACTCTTTTGCCGATCCAAATGTGGCGCCCAAGTTGAGTAAAGGGCCTGTCTGGCGTTACCGTTGACGAACAAAGTTTTCGACGAGTCAGACGCTGTCTCATACAGAACCGTCGGTGGCGGTTCCGATTGTGGAATTTCTAATCATAACTTGCGCCTCAAATTAGCGATTGGCAGGGGTTGGCGCAGTCAATACTGATTAAGTTTGCACCAAAGATCGAAAAACGCTCGCCACTAAACCAAAAATCCAATACTCATCTCCTGAAATACAATTAACCTGTCCATAAGTCCTGTCTTCCTTGAAGAGCGGCGATCAAGATATAAAAAATCATCACCAGATAAAGCGTTATGCCGAATATCAGCATCAAAACTTCTGCTGAAATTGAAAAAATGCGCGTCGCTGGCCGACTGGCAGCATCGGTGCTGGATATGATCGGCGATCATGTGCACGCTGGTGTCACAACCGATGAGCTAAATACGATTTGTCATGAGTTTATTGTCGGTAAACTAGATGCGATCCCGGCGCCATTGAACTACCGCGGCTTTCCAAAATCGATCTGTACATCGGTCAACAACGTTGTCTGTCACGGTATTCCGGGACCCCGCACCTTAAAGAAAGGCGATATCGTCAATATTGACGTTACGGTCATCAAAGATGAATTCCACGGCGATACCAGCCGGATGTACTTTGTTGGAAAACCGTCCATCAAGGCGGCCCGACTGACCCGAGTGTGCTACGAAAGCATGATGATCGGTATTGAGACCATAAAAGCCGGTACTACTTTGGGTGATCTCGGGCACGCAGTTCAAAAACACGCAGAGGCAAGCGGATACTCGGTAGTTCGGGAATTTTGCGGGCACGGAATTGGGCGTAATTTTCACGAAGACCCGCATGTGCTTCACTACGGAAAGCCCGGCACAGGCATTGAACTTGTGCCAGGCATGACAATCACAGTAGAACCCATGGTCAACGCAGGCAAAAAGGAAACCCGTACGCTAGCAGACAACTGGACTGTCGTGACGAAAGACGGCTGCCTGTCAGCACAGTGGGAGCACACTGTCCTGGTAACGCAGTCCGGGCACGAAATTCTGACACTTTCGAACTCGTCAGAACCGGCCTGACAGCTTTTCCTCATTTCAGCTGCGTCGCATACCCAGGAAGCGATAAAAATACCGGTGAATACTCAACTTTCCGTACAACTGTCCGAGCCGGACGAACATGTCGAAAATTTTCGACAGCGGGTGACATTGCAGGCCACACAGCTAAATGAAATGCATGCTCGCAACCTCAGCGCGGCGAGGCTGGTTCGACGGCGAGTCAGTGCGGTCGACTCCATTTTAAAAGACGCGTGGAACTGCATGGTTGCTGAGTCTGTCCAGAATACTGAAATGGCTTTGGTTGCGGTCGGCGGTTACGGCCGAGAAGAGCTCAATCCATACTCTGACATTGACATCCTGGTGCTCATTGGCAGCAGGCAAAATGGCGCAACTGCCCAGGTGATTGAACGCTTTGTGCGCTTTTTGTGGGACATTGGCTTCGAAATCGGCCACAGCGTCAGAACGCTTAATGACTGCGTTCAGCAATCTCGAAATGACATCTCGGTCATGACGAACCTGCTCGAAGCACGCTGCCTAACGGGGTCGAAGGAATTATTCGCCAGACTTTCACCCGCGATATCCAAAGCCAGAATCTGGCCCGCAGGGAAGTTTTATCAGGCCAAGATGAAAGAATTGGAGCACCGCCACCACAAATTTGCTGATACTGCCTTTAATCTCGAACCGAATATCAAGGAAGGCCCCGGGGGCTTGCGTGATATTCACACGATCGTCTGGATTGCAATGCGCTCATTTGGCGCTCGCAGCCTGCATGACCTGGTTGCACACGGATTTCTGGTTGATGAAGAGTGCCGGGCACTGATCCGCGGTCGAAATTACCTGTGGAAAATGCGCAACGCCCTGCACCTGAGTGCCGGGCGCCGCGAGGATCGCCTGCTCTTTTCGCATCAGCTCGAATTGGCCAAGTATTTCGGGCTTTACGATGACGATACCAATAAAGCTGTCGAGAAGCTGATGAAGCCTTATTTTCGTACGATTAAGGAACTTCGGCATATTACAACCATGCTGCAGCAGCATTTTGAAGAGCTGCTTCTCGCACCCCGGCGACACAAGATCGAAACCATCAATGCCCGCTTCAAACTGATCGACGGATATCTCGACTTTGCCGATGCCAACGCAATCAGGAAGACACCCGAATTGCTGGTTGAGGCTTGTACCGTATTCCAGGACAATCCCAAAATCCGCGGTGTCAGGGCAAGTGCGCTAAGAGTGATGCGCTCGAATAGGCGGCTGATCGATCGGCAGCTCAGACTAAAGCCTTCGGTTCAGGCGCGGCTGCTTGCGATCTTCAAAAACACTGGCAGACTGAATGAAACGCTAAAGCTGATGGACGATACGGGGCTGCTCGGCAAACTCGTCCCGCAGTTCAGGCAGATCACCGGGCAGCTGCAGTACGATCTTTTTCATGTATACACAGTTGATGCGCATCTTTTGAATGTCATCTGGCACCTGCACCAGCTGACGCTGAGCGCGACAGCCAAAGAGCTTCCTGCTGCCTGGGAGGCAATGAAGCGGCTGGTCAAACCGCAGCGACTCTTTATTGCCGCACTGTTTCACGATATTTCCAAGGGTCAGGGCGGCGATCACTCTGAGCTTGGGCAATACCAGAGCTACCGCTTCTGTAAAGACATCCAGATGAGTGAATACGATGCGCATTTTGTCTCGTGGCTGGTGCGGCATCATCTGGCAATGAGTTTTACCAGCCAGCGCGAGGACCTCAATGACCCGCAGGTGATTTCTCGTTTTGCCATCAAAGTCGGCAACCAGGAGCATCTTGACAATCTTTATCTCCTGACCATCGCAGATATGCGCGGCACCGGCCCGAATGTGTGGAATGACTGGAAAGGGAAAATGCTTGAGCACCTGTTTTTGGCCACCTCGAGAGCGCTGCTTACAAACACCCTGCCGCATGAGGAAATCAAGCCCAGGATCAAGGAGGTTCAGTTTGACTCACTGGCACAACTCAAGAGCAGGCCAAAGCTCAAGGATCCGGCCCGAAAACTTTGGCCTTTACTGGATGTTGAGTACTTCCTGAGCTATGATGCAAACACCATCGCGTGGCACGTCGAGCAACTGGCCAACACCACCGCGATTGACTTTCCACTGGTCGCTTTTCGGGTTCACCCATCCATCGAAGTCGTTCAGGTGCTGGTATTTGCAACCAACTCCGAAGCGCTTTTTGCCATCATTGCCGGGGCACTCGACAGACAGCACCTTAATGTGCTGGAAGCCCGCACGCACTCGCTGCCAAACGGACTCACAGCCTATACATTTGTGGTCATGGCACTCAACCTTGAGCAAACCCGGTCACAGCAGTTTCTGACCGGTTGCGAGGCGGAAGTTTACCAGTCGATTATTGATCAGAAAATCGAACACAGACCGCGGCTGGTTGCACCGCACCGGGTTGCCCGACACCTGGAAATTCCAACGCGCATCACGTTTACCCATTCGCCGGGCTCGGACTATACAATGATGGAGATTTCGGCCAGAGACCGGCCCGGGTTGCTGTATCTGGTTGTGCGCGGCCTGCTGGATCACAAGATCAAGTTGCTGTCAGCGAAGATCACAACCAGCGGCGTCAGGGTGAAGGATGTTTTTTTTGTTGTCGACCGCGATGGCAACTTACTGGCTGACAAGAACATACAGGATGCGCTTGCCAATGACATTCGCCAGGCACTTGATGGTGCGCATCACAGTTAAACACACCGGAACAAGGCTATACGGGACAAAATATGCTAAATCTTGAATCTACAATCAACGCCGCATTTGATGAACGCACAACGATCAGCCCCGGCAACTGCCCGGCAGAAATTTTGGCGGCAATTAACGAAACCATTGCCGCACTGAATGATGGCAAAGTTCGGGTTGCAGAAAAGTCCAACGGCAACTGGCAGGTTAACGAATGGGTGAAAAAGGCTGTACTGCTGTCATTTAGAGTGCGCGAGAATTCGGTGATTCGGGACGGCGATGCGACGTATTTTGACAAGGTTGCGCGAAAGTTCACCGGTTTCGACGAGCAGCAGTTTACCGAAGGCGGTTACCGGGTTGTACCACCGGCAACTGTACGCAGCGGCGCATTCATAGGACGCAATGTCGTACTCATGCCAAGCTACGTCAATATTGGTGCTTATGTGGATGATGGAACCATGGTTGACACCTGGGCAACTGTGGGTTCATGTGCCCAGATTGGGAAAAATGTGCACCTTTCAGGCGGCGCCGGCATCGGTGGTGTACTCGAGCCTTTGCAGGCAACTCCCACAATCATTGAAGACGACTGCTTTATTGGTGCGAGAAGCGAGATTGTCGAAGGTGTCATCGTCGGTCGCGGCTCTGTCGTGTCGATGGGGGTCTACATCGGGCAGAGCACAAAAATCTTCAATCGCCAAAGCGGCGAGGTGAGCTATGGCTACATTCCGCCGGGTTCTGTTGTTGTAGCGGGCAGCCTGCCTTCAAGCGACGGCAGCTGCAATTTGTACTGTGCGGTTATCGTCAAGCAGGTCGACGAAAAGACGCGCAGCAAAACGTCGCTAAATGAGCTCCTGCGTTCCGACTGAGCAATGCTACGCGTCGCGCAGCGAGACCGTACGCGGGTTCAAACAGGTCAGCACCTCATAGGGCAGCGTTCTACATGCCCTGGCAAGTGTTTCAACCGGCAGTCCGGCGCCAAACAGTTTAACGGGCGTACCAACGCCTGCTTGAGGAATGGCACCAAGGTCGATTGCAAATGAATCCATTGAGACGCGACCGATGAGTCTTGCGCGCTGA
>JAJDZL010000195.1 GCA_022824665.1 Gammaproteobacteria bacterium
TTGTTTATGCATTGCTGCCGGTCTTCAACGTCCAGGGAATTTGCAACCGCGACATCTTGCGGCAGCGGTATGCTGCAGCCGTTTTGCTCTGCAATATCAAGAATTCTTTGCGCTTCCGGGACCAGCTGCGGTTCGAAAAGCGACCGTCCGACATTGATTCCTCGCGCCGCAAGAAATGTATTCGCGATACCGCCGCCTACGATCAACACCTGCACCAGAGAGGACAACCGACTGAGTGCCTGCAACTTCCCCTGAACTTTTGCACCACCAACAATCGCCACTGCAGGCTGAACCGGGTCTTTTAGCGCAGTGTTAAGGGAATCAATTTCTCTTTGACAAAGAAAGCCCAGGCAGGCAGTTTCCGCAAACTCAGTCACACCACAGGTTGATGCGTGATTACGGTGTGCTGTACCAAATGCATCCATCACAAATATGTCGCACAACCGGCCCATCTTCTGACTCAATTTCCTGTCGCAGCTCGCCTCGCCGCGCAAAAAACGTACGTTTTCACACAATACAATCTCACCGGGTTCGATCTCCACTCCATCAATCCAGTGCTTCAGCAAACGAACCTCCGAGCCAAGCAGTTTTTGCATAGCGTCTCGAACAGGCGCCAGCGAATACTCAGCGTCATAGTGCCCTTCAACCGGCCTGCCAAAGTGCGAGACTACCATTAGCGCAGCATTTTCCCCGAGTGCATACCGGATGGTTTCAAGCGCGGCGCGAATCCTTTCGTCTGAAGAAATTTGACCGTTTTCCACAGCCACATTCAGGTCGGCGCGCAACAACACCCGTTTTTGATTCAGCTCGACCTGCTGAATATTAGTCATTACCGCGACACAAACTAACTCGCATTCATGAACGCTACTGCAGTGTCAAGCATACGATTGGAAAACGCCCATTCGTTGTCGTACCAGCAACACACTTTTGCTGCATGAGAGCCGACTACGCGTGTTGTCGTTGCTTCAAAAACCGAGGATACGGACGAATGATTGAAATCAATTGACACCAGTGGCTTGTCGTTAAATGACAGTACGCCATTAAGTGGCCCTGCTGCAGCTTCCCTGACAGCATCGTGAATGGCGTCAACTGTTACCTCGGATTCCGTCTGGATGGTGAGATCCACCAGTGAAACATTGACGGTTGGCACCCGCACTGCGAACCCGTCTAACTTACCATCCAACTCCGGCAATACCAGCCCAATCGCCTTGGCCGCGCCCGTGCTGGTCGGAATCATCGACTGCGTCGCCGAACGGGCGCGGCGCAAGTCGGGGTGAAAGACATCTGTCAATACCTGATCGTTGGTATATGCATGGACTGTAGTCATCAAGCCTGAACGAATGCCAAAGGAATCGTTCAGAACTTTTGCGACGGGTGCCAGGCAGTTCGTGGTGCACGATGCGTTGGATACAACCGTGTGCGACGCGCGCAAAATATGGTGATTGACACCATAAACAATGGTTGCGTCGACACCACCGCCCGGTGCTGACAGAAGCACCTTTGATGCGCCACCTTCGAGGTGTGCAGAGGCCTTTTCCTTGCTCGCAAAAAAGCCGGTGCATTCCATAACCAAATCAATATCCAAATCACCCCACGGCAGTTCAGCCGGATTGCGCTCCGACAGTGTCCTGACCATATCACCATCAACCAAAATTCCGTCATCGACACTTTCCACTTCAGCCGCGAACTTGCCATGTACGGAATCGTACTGAAGCAAATGAGCATTGGCTTGTTTATCAGCCAGATCATTGATCGCCACGACCTTCAATCCATGTTCCTTGGGGGACTCGTAAAGTGCCCGCATGACATTTCGACCAATGCGGCCAAATCCATTAATTGCTACTCTAACTGACATACGCTAAATCACCTGTGTGTGAACTGAATTTACTGATTACTTGAACCTGAATTCGCACTACCCAATCAGCTCAAGCACTGCGCGCTCGACCGCTTGCACGGTCAAGTCAAAAAAACTGTAAAGGTCTTTTCCCGGGGCAGACTCGCCAAATCGATCAATCCCCAGCACCTTGCCCTGAGCTCCGGCATACTTTGCCCAAAGCGGGGTAACACCCGCTTCAATAACCACGCGTTTGGTCAGCTGCGGTGGCAGAACGGTCTCCCGATAGTGCTGCGACTGGGACTCGAACACATCTACGCAAGGCAGGGATACCACACGAACCTGCACACCTGATTCGCTCAGATTCAGTGCCGCAGCCGTTGCCAGTTCCACCTCTGTTCCAGTCGCGATGATCATCACCTGTGGCTCTTCGGCACTGTCAACAAGCACGTAACCGCCCTTTTCTATCTGTTCGACCTGTTGCTGAGAACGGTTTTGCTGAACCACTCCCTGGCGAGAAAACAACAGGCACGTCGGACCATCGGAGCGCTCGAGCGCAGCTTTCCAGGCAACCACTGATTCCTGCGTATCACAGGGGCGCCATACCGACATGTTTGGAATCAAACGCAAGGTTGCAGCCTGTTCAACTGCCTGATGAGTAGGCCCGTCTTCGCCTAGCCCGATTGAATCATGCGTATAGACGAAAATGGACTGGATACCCATCAACGCTGACATCCTGACTGCATTCCTGGCATATTCGGAAAACATCAAAAACGTCGCACCATATGGAATGAATCCACCATGCAGAGCCATACCATTGACAATGGCGCTCATGCCGAATTCCCTGACACCGAAATAAATGTAGCTGCCGTCTTCGCTTTGCTCATCCAGCGGAACGGAACCGTCCCACAGCGTCAGATTGGACCCGGTCAGGTCTGCTGAACCACCGATCAGTTCCGGCAACACCGGTCCGAAAGCATCGAGTGCGACTTTGGAAGACTGACGCGTGGCAAGCGGCTTATCTGGCGCGTCACGAATGACTTTGGCAGCATGATCGGACCAACCGTCAGGCAAACGGCCCTCCATGCGGCGACTGAATTCGGCCGCAAGCTGCGGATATTCGGCTGCATAGCTCGTCAGTTTTTCGTGCCACTTTGCCTCCTGCATGGCGCCATTGGCCCGGCAGTCAAAGGCGGCTCGAATTGAATCCGGCACATGGAACGCCGGGTGATGCCAGCCAATCTGCTCGCGGGTGAGCTCTACTTCACTTTCACCGAGCGGTGCACCGTGCGCACCTGCTGTCCCCTGCTTGTTGGGTGAACCCCAGCCAATCACTGTTTTGCAGCAAATCAGGGTGGGTCGCCCGGTTTCCGCGCGCGCAGTATGGAGCGCGGCTTCAATCTCATCCGGTTGATGTCCGTCGACGCCTTCAACGATATGCCATCCATAAGACTTGAAACGGGCGGGAATATCTTCGGTAAACCAACCCGACACCTCACCATCGATCGAAATATTGTTGTCGTCATAAATCGCGATCAGCTTTTCCAGGCGATGGGTACCGGCAAACGATGCTGCTTCGTGAGAAATACCTTCCATCAGGCAGCCATCTCCCAAAAACACATACGTGTAATGATCCACAATCTGGTGGCCGGGTCGATTGAATCGGGCAGCCAGAGCTTTTTCAGCCAGTGCCATCCCCACTGCGTTGGCAAAACCCTGACCCAGTGGGCCGGTGGTTGTCTCTACGCCCGGTGTCAGTCCATACTCGGGGTGGCCCGGAGTTTTTGAATGAAGCTGACGGAAATTCTTCAGCTCTTCGATGGGCAGATCGTATCCGGTCAGGTGCAGCATCGAATAAATCAGCATGGACCCATGCCCGTTCGACAGCACAAACCGATCCCGATCCCACCAACCGGGATTCGCCGGGTTATGTTTTAACTGTTGAAGCCAAAGATATACCGCGATATCTGCCATGCCCATGGGCATTCCGGGGTGCCCGGATTTGGCTGCCTGAACTGCGTCCATCGACAGCGCGCGTACGGCGTTCGCCATCTCCATGGGGCTTGGTGATTCAGATGTTCGCGAGGTACTGGAATCCGCTGCTCGGTCGTTCAACTGTCAATTTCCGCGTTGAGAAAGGCAAATCCAGCAGGCTATGTGATACAGGCCGGATGCATTGGAATATCTAGACATCAATTATACAGACTGGTTCGAAATTCGAATTGCCGTCACCGTCAGCAATTCTCGAATATCCGCGCGGATTGGAAAATACACGCGTCTTACCAACGAAGTAATCGACCGATTCATGGGTATGACCATGAATCCAAAGCTCAGGTGAGTGCTCCACCATGAGCAAATCCAGCGACGAAGCATAGGCAAATGAGATATCAGCACCGATTCTCTCGTTCTTGAGCGAGCGTGCCGATGGGGCATGGTGGGTCACCACAACCGTCGCGGTAACTGAATCCGGCGTAGTCTTGAGCTCGCGCTCCACAAAGCGGCGCGAGGTCTGGTGAAACAGCGCGGTATCCTGCGGCCTTAGCACATCGCTTTGATATTGAATCAAGTGGTAGTCATTCATCCAGTACCCGGCCTGCATCATGTTCAACTCCTTGTTGCCGTAGAGACTGAAATCAGTCCATAAGGTCGCACAAATAAACCGCACGCCGTCGATCTCAACCGTCTCGTTCTCGCAGAAGTAAACATTGGTGCCAGCCAATTCTTCACGAATTGCGTCCTGCACCTGAGCGAGGTTCTCATGGTAGTATTCGTGATTACCGCAAATATAGATAACCGGAACGTCAGTTATTCGCTGTTTTGCCCAACGCGCGCCGCGCTCGCCAAGATGAATATCTCCGGCAAGAATTGCAACATCGTACCCTGAGTCTGGTACCGAAAAATCAGAGAACTCAAGGTGCAGGTCCGAGTAAACGAGAAGTTTCAAAACGAATTCAAAATTAAGTGTTCTGTGACTGACAGCCAAGAACTAAAAAAAACGCGGCAGCGACGATATCAGCGGGCAAAAGAGGGCTTGAAAGTGGTGCCTGTACCGTCGGCTGATTCATGTCTAATTATATGGAAGTTTGCGCCGGAACTTGAGGTAAGGATTTCAAGCAGACAAAGAAAGTTCGGTAATTACAGAACTGGAATCAATATTAATTTCAACTGCAACACAAATTCGTGTACATATTCATTTGTATAATGATTTGTGCTATGGATTTTTCGACATGACAATTCCATGAACTGGCTCACGAATCAGTTTCTCGTGGCGATGCCCGCCATGTCTGACTCAATTTTTGAGCGAACCGTGGTTCTGGTCTGTATGCACGATGAAGATGGTGCACTCGGAATTGTCATCAACCGCCCGACTGAGTTGCTGCTGGAAGACATTCTTCAGGAACTCGACCTTAACCCCAACAGCAATCCGGAAGCAAAGCTACCGGTTCATTTTGGTGGACCCTGCCAGGTTGAACGAGGTCTTGTGCTGCACGATTCCAGCAAGAGCTGGGCATCGACGATCAGAGTCGGTTCCGAGTTTGGACTGACGATGTCAAGAGATATTCTTGAAGCTATTTCTGAAGAACGCGGCCCTCAGTTCTATATTCCGCTGCTCGGATTTTCCGGTTGGGAGAGTGAGCAGCTCGAAACCGAGATGCGTAATAATGTGTGGCTGTCCACGCCCGCTGACCGCTCGATAATATTCGACACGCCAGTTCACGAAAGGTGGCAGCGCGCCGCCTCACTGGTTGGCATTGACATCGCCACAATGTCTACTGTTGCGGGGAACGCCTGACAGTTCCCGATGGTTAACCTCGCCTGCTAGCCGATGCACATGTGGCAGTTGAAATCGATCCAGACTGCCCCGCACCCCCTTTTCTTTACCGGTTGCCGATTGTGAATAGGCATGCTTTGACACAAAGCGGAACCGCAGCCGATATCGTAATGGCGTTTGATTATGGAACTCGGCGTATCGGCGTTGCAATCGGACATCCGCACATTGGACGCGGGCGCGGTATCGACGTTGTTCAGGTCCGCAATGGCAAGGCCGACTTCGACACCATCGGTAAACTGGTCAATACCTGGCAACCCGCTCAGGCCGTGATTGGCGTGCCCGGTCCGCAGCGCGCACCGAACAGTCCAATCAGGAAACAAATCGTTCAATTTGGCTCACAATTCGCGGACCGATTCAAGATGCCTGTTTACTATGTCGATGAAACACTGAGTACAGAAGAATCCAATCATCGTATGCACCGCGATGCAAAGCGTATTCCGAGAAGCAAAAAAACGGCTATGCGCAACATGGAATCTGCTGCAATAATTTTGGAAACGTATTTTTCTCAGACGGCTCAATGAATAGCACAGTGCACGAAGAGTTACCGGTCAACGACCTGCTGTCTGACATGGCTCGGACCATGGAGTCTATGCTCGACCGATCGCCGCTTTTTATTGCTATTTGCAGCGGTGGGGTGTGGGTGGCAGAAAGTCTTCATCGTCAATTGGAATTGACCGAGCCAATCGGTTATTTGGACATAACGTTCTACCGGGATGATTTCAGTCGGGTCGGATTCAATCCGAAAGTCCGTAAATCTTCGCTGCCGGTCAACATCGATAATCGTAACATCATTCTGATTGACGACATATTGCGGACTGGCCGCACGGTCAGAGCCGCGCTGAATGAGTTATTCGCCTGGGGGCGGCCAGCCTCAGTCGTACTTGCCGTGCTACTGGACCGGGGCGGTCGGGAACTGCCGGTCAATGCCGAAATTGTTGGCCACCGCCTGTCGGTTGACAATAACCAGTTTGTGAAGATCACATCGGACGGCAAGCTGACGTATGCCGATCTTCGAAAAGGAGCGTAATCGTGTCGCGAGACATTCAGATTGGTGCTGACGGTCGCCTGAACCATTTCATTTCGCTGGAGGAGTTGCCGCGCGAACTGATGGAGGAGCTGCTGACAACAGCCGAATCATTTATTGATTTCGCGACCCGCAACACCAAGAAAGTCCCGCTGTTACGCGGCAAAACAGTCGTCAATCTTTTTTTTGAGCCAAGTACCCGCACCCGAACGACTTTTGAAATTGCCGCCAAACGGCTGTCTGCTGATGTCATCAACATGCAATCAGATGGTATGTCAACCACCAAGGGAGAAACGATCCTTGATACCGTAAAAACCCTGCAGGCGATGCACACCGATACCTTTATCGTGCGCCACAGTTTCAGCGGCGCAGCCGACCTGATTGCCCGACATGTACCGGAACACGTGCACATCATCAATGGCGGTGACGGACGTTATTCACATCCAACCCAGGCGTTGCTTGACATGCTGACAATTCGCCAGCGCAAGCCTTTGTTTGAATCCCTTTCCGTCGCGATCGTGGGGGATGTACTGCACTCACGGGTTGCCCGCTCAGAGATTAGTGCACTAAAGAAACTCGGTACCGGCGAGATCAGAATCATCTCACCGAGAACGCTTATTCCGACTGGACTTGAGGACCTGGGTGTCAGAATTTTCACTGATATGGACCGGGGATTGAAAGATGTCGACGTGATTGTCATGCTGCGCCTTCAGTTGGAGAGAATGGAGGGGCAGCTGATCCCGAGCGAACGAGAGTATTACCAGTGTTACGGCCTAAGCGAGGCGCGTCTTGAAAATGCCAAACCAGATGTGTTGGTCATGCACCCTGGACCAATCAATCGAGGTCTGGAAATCGCATCCTCGGTTGCCGACGGCGATCATTCAGTCATCCTGTCGCAAGTTTCCAATGGTGTAGCGGTGCGGATGGCGGTCATGACAAAAATTATGGGCGGCTCAAGCACGGCTAATTGAACCGATGATTACCGCAATTCGAAATGGTCGAGTGATAGACCCCGCCACGGAGCGGGATGAAACTTGTGACATTTACTTTGACGAGCGACAAATTCTAAGTTCACAAGATGCTGAACAGCTGTCGGTTACCCGGGAAATCGATGCGACAGGACTGGTTGTTTGTCCGGGATTAATCGATATCAATGCAAAGATTGGTGAGCTCGGTTCTGGTGGTGCCTCGACCATGCACAGTGAGCTTCGCGCCGCGTTGAGCGGTGGCATTACAGCAGTCTGTGTACAACCCGATACTGTTCCGGTCATCGACACACCGGCAATGGCGTACATGATTCGCGACAGTGCACAGCAGCACGAAAGTGTGAGAGTCATCCCGCTAGGCGCACTGACAACCGGCCTTAAGGGTGAAGCACTTACAAATATGGCCTCACTCAAAGCAGCTGGCTGCGCGGGCGTCAGCAATGCACGAAACGCAATTCATAACACGTTGCTGATGCGGCGTGCGATGCAGTATGCATCGACTTTTGATCTGACTGTCTTTATTCATTCGCAGGATCCGTGGCTGACTGGCAAAGGCTGTGTACACGAAGGCGAGATGAGTACCCGCCTTGGACTGTCAGCAATTCCTGAGGCGGCAGAAACGGTGGCAGTCGCCCGCGACCTTGCACTGGTCGCAACGACTGGTGTTCAGGCGCATTTCAGTCAGCTGTCCTGCGCGCGCTCAGTCGATATGGTTGCCGAATCCCGCCAGCGGGGACTTAAGGTTACTGCTGACGTTGCGATTCATAATCTCCACCTGACGGAATTCGATATTCAGGGTTTCAATACCCTGTGTCATGTGCTGCCGCCACTTAGACGGGAATCCGATATGAACGGTTTGCGCGAAGGAGTGAGAGATGGCACTATTGCAGTCATCTGTTCAGACCATCAGCCATGTGGGAAAGATGACAAACTTGCACCATTTATTCAGACCGCGCCTGGTATTTCCGGACTGGAAACGCTGTTGCCGCTGACACTGCGGCTGGTTGATGAAGGTGTTCTTTCGCTACCGCAGGCCCTGGCCTGTCTCACCTGTAATCCGGCCAAAGCGCTGGGACTGGAACTTGGTACGCTGTCTTGCGGGGCACCGGCTGACATTTGTATTTTCGACCCGGACGAAACGTGGGAATTTGATCCGGAAAAAATGCTCAGCCGTGGAAAAAACAACCCCTTCGGCGGCATGCAGATGCGGGGCAAGGTCATTCACACGATTGTCAACGGCAGCGTTGAGACAGATTCAATCTAGCGCGACAGCAAAACCAAATATTCGGTCCCCAGCCAGCTTTCTAAGGTCTTTGTTGCAGATTGCAAAAAGGGAGTTTGCGGTGCCGCCAGCGGCCCACACGATATCATACTGAAAAAGATCGCGGTCGAACACGGTTTCAATTGGCGTGATCATCCCGACCGGTGCCACACCGCCAATCGCAAATCCAGTTTTTTGTCGAACGAAGTCAGCATCCGCCTTAGCGATTTTCTCACCGACGAGGTCCGACACCATGCTGAGCACGACGCGATTGCTGCCGCTGGTAACCGCAAGTACTGCCCGGCCGGATACGGTTGAAAAAATCAGCGATTTGGCAATCTGGCCAACCGAGCAGCCGAGCGTTTGTGCGGCAGCCTGCGAGGTACGCGTCTCATGATCAAGCAGTTTCAAGTTGCACTTGATGTCCAAAGCACTCAATGCATCAATGACTCGGTTGTTGGCTGATCTGAGATTCATATTTATTTCATGAGAAAGGATCGTACCTGGCAACTGGAACCACTCAAATCACCAGGAGTCGTTTAAACTATCGATAGTGAATCGCGCAAATTATGTATTACAACGATGGCGGACCTTAGAGAAAATTATCATCACGTAAACGCGCAAATCCGCGCTGCTGAAATGCAAGCTGGCCGAGCATCAGGCTCAGTAAATCTGATCGCAGTTGGCAAACTTCATCCGGCCAGCTCGATACGGAAGCTCGCAAGTTGTGGGCAAAGAGCATTTGCCGAAAATTTTGTTCAGGAAGCCATCGGTAAACAGCGCGAATTGGCGGACCTTGATCTTGAGTGGCACTTTATCGGCAGTATCCAAAGCAACAAGACCCGTCAGATTGCCAACAGTTTTAGCTGGGTTCACAGTGTTGACCGCTACAGAATTGCGAGACGCCTCAGCGAACAAAGATCGGCTGAACTGCCGCCGCTTAACGTTTGCCTGCAATTGAACCTGCAAGCGGAGAAAACCAAATCCGGTCTTAGTGAGGAAGAAGCCTTTGAGCTTCTGATGCAAACGGCGGAGCTGCCGTGTATTGCAATTCGAGGATTCATGATCGTCCCAAAACCGTCAGCCGACCCTGATGAGCAGCGTACGGTTTTCGCCCGGGTCAGAAAACTGCTAGAGCAAGCAAATGCGCAAGGACACTCACTCGATTCGCTGTCGATGGGTATGACAGACGATCTGGAGCAGGCGATTTTGGAAGGTTCAACCCATGTTCGTATTGGCACCGCGCTGTTTGGACCGCGTCCGTCCAAGATCTGACAAGAGTGCAACAAACTGCCGATGCCGGCTACCAGCGCTGCCGAAGGTTCTGCGTTTCTATGAGTTCATTGGCATACACTTGCCTGCAGTAAGAAAATAGATGCCAACTTAAACATGCTTTGGTCCTCGCACTAGCGACGCTTTTTGCTTCTGCGCCTTGAAAGCTGAATGCGACTGGTTTTCTTGTAAGCAGTAACAAGGCGATCATCCTTAATCACAACGACCTTGCCGTTGACACGCTCAAGCATTTTTATTTCCATCTTGAGCATACTGATTATTCGGTGAGCATCCTTTCTCCTCAGCATGATTCGATCGCAACCGATATCGGTACCGTAGCGAAGGATAGTATCCAGATCCACCTTGCGGAAGCCGCGCTGAGACATACGGATTTCACCATGTTTTGATATTGCCAGTCCAGTCATTGTTGATCTCCTCCATCGTGCTGTATTATCAACGTATGTTGGAAGTTGCGGAACCGTTCGCGGAGCGGCGCCGTAAGGAGCGGTTATCCGCCTCTGCTATCCGGGCAAACTCCTGGTCGAGCCACATTTGGTAATCTATTTCATTTTCGGCACGCTTGCGTAAACACTCACTAAGGTCAATCCTGCCGCGGCGGATGTAGTGGCGCAGCGCCTTGCATCGCTCATCATCAGTTGCGCAAGTAAGTTCGCGCAGCGTGTCTTCAGCAATTTGGTAAAAATCGATGACGTCACCGAAATAGGATTCAATTTTGGCTGCTGATTCTTCAGGCAGTTCATCAACAAGTTCGCGCACGAAGTGAACAAACGGTCCATCGTTATGCTTATGCCGCTGGCTATAGGTGATTGTACGCCCGAAAATATCTCTTCTTTTCAGGGACTCTTCTTCTTCGATCAGTTCGTCTTCCCGGAAAATACTGCCAGCTAAAATGTTGCCCCCAAGGTGCCCCTTTCTAGCCAGAAGTTTGTCTTCAGCCTCTTCTAACGTCACACGAATTTCATCCAGTCGTTGCGCCCGTTTCATCAGGCTCAGCTCAGCGATGATGTAAAAAAGCAAAGGCGTAATCGCCAAAACATCGCGCACACGCACTTCATATCGAGCGGCAACGATTTGTAAATTATTTCGCACATCTCTGCCAACCGATAGTGTAGTCATGTCCTTTTCAACTTTGCCATGAGTCCGATTAATCGGATTAGTCAATTGCTGCCAATCAACTCTGAGCGCTCTGCACAACGGATCTCTAAGGTGCGATCTCACACGTCGAGAAACACCTCGCTCCCATCGACTGACAGTGTCCTTGGTACACTTGACTGCGTCTGCAAGCTGCTGCTGGTTCCATCCCCGTTTGATCCGGAAATGTCTTAGAGTCTCAGCATGAATTAAATTTGCGGCTACAGCACTCTGCTGCTGCAGCGGTCTTTCAGAATGATTAAGAGTTTCTGAATGCTCTATTGATGTACTGCTCATATGGCTTCTCCAATGCTCAGTAAAACACAATTATCTTGTGTGTAAAGTCGTTCTGTACACGTCTTAAATGTCGTCATGATTACATTATTAACTATTTTTTTATTAATTTGTCGTCTATTACATGTATTTTTTATGTATATGACGAATATACATAGGAAATATTCGTTATATTTTCTTGTGTCTATCGACATTATTCGTGCATGTATTCAGGTCGCCTTTTTGCGGTAATTGCTTGTTAAGGCCGTTGACATAACTTTGGGACACATTGACTTGAGCGTACCGGATCATAAGTCGAGAATTTGAACGCAGATGTTTTACCTCAAAAATTTGGCGCTGATGAAGGAATTGCAGGTACAAATTCAATAAGAACAAACGAGACTGCTTATGCATTGCAAGCACCTAAAAGATAAAATGAAGATGACAATAATTTTTTTTTCACGTCAATATTTATGCAAGTATCGACAAAGGATTTTTCATCACTCAAATTTGGTTTTGTAGGTGGCGGAAACATGGCTCGCAGCCTGATTGGCGGTCTTATCGCGAATCGCATCGAGCCACACGCGATTACAGTTGCAGACCCGTCCGCTGAAGCGAGACAGTACGTCGCCGATAATTTTGGTGTTGAGGTTGATGAGGCAAATGAGGCAGTCATCGCAGCATCGTCGAGTGTGGTGCTGGCAGTCAAACCGCAGGTCATGCAATCGGTACTGGAAAGCCTTCGCACCTCACTTCAGGCCTCGTCGCCTCTTTTGATTTCTATCGCGGCCGGCGTTCGTCTTAACGAAATTGATACCTGGTCGGGAGGCGGTCTCGCCATCGTGCGGGTCATGCCAAATACCCCGGCACTGATCAAGAAAGGCGTTTCGGCAATGTATGGAAACTGCCGCGTATCTGATCAGCAAATGTCTCAGGTTGACGCGCTACTTAAAGCAGTTGGAAAGACCGTCTGGCTACCAAACGAAGATTTGCTCGATGCTGTAACAGCTGTATCGGGAAGCGGGCCGGCTTATTTCTTTTACCTGATAGAATCCATCGAACAGGCGGCTGTGAAGTTGGGTCTGGCAGCCGATACAGCGCATACGCTTGCGACCGAAACTGCAGTTGGCGCCGCACTGCTGGCAGCGACAAGCAATGAATCCCCGCAAGTTCTGCGCCAGCGAGTGACGTCACCTGGCGGTGTTACGGAAGCGGCAATCAAAGTCCTGGAAGACACCGCGGTTGGGGATAAATTTGTCGATGCAATTATTGCCGGTGAGCGAAAATCTGCGCAACTGTCACAACCCAAGATTGCCGATTAGGAAAAATGGATCTTTCGATTTCCCTGAACTTCTTACGAATACTGCTTGAGGTTTATGCATTCGTCGCGGTAATGCGCGCACTGATGCAGTACACCGATGCAGACTTTCACAATCCATTTTCGCAGTTTATCGACCGTGCAACCAGCGGGCCAATCCGAGCGCTTCGTAAGCTGGTTCCCAGAATATCCGGTAAAGATTTGCTGTCGCCACTGGTGTTGGCCCTGGTTGTAATCGCAATCGAAAGGCTCATGTTTATTAATGCCCAGGGTTTTAGTGACAACGGGCTGGCGCTGTTAATCTTGACTCCAGCGAAGTTTTTGGATCATGCGATCACCATTTTCATATTTGCTGTACTCATTCGAGTGGTGATCAGTTGGGTAATTCCACGTATCACCCCGTTTACCCGATTAATATTGACGTTTACAGAGCCAATCATGCGTCCTGCGCGGCGAATAATTCCGACGTTTGCCGGACTCGACTTCTCACCCATACTGGTTTTGATTCTGCTTGAACTTGCTAATTCAATCGGTGTTGCTTTTTTGGAGTCATTGGGTTATCAAATGCTTGGCTAGACAGTCATGATTGGCGGCGATCACCCCGTACAGCGAAAAGAATTTTCAAGGCAAAGGCGTACATGATGTACAAACCACTCTTCCGAGAACACCAGTGGTGATGTAATGGATACTGCAAGCTCTTCATCAACTTCCTATAACTGGCTGGACGCTGCCAAAGGTGTCGTTCACCCGCGGGCAGTCTGTATGCTGTTCCTGGGATTCTCGGCAGGGTTACCATTGCTGCTGGTTTTTGGAACCCTGTCCGTCTGGCTGCGTGAAGCAGGTATTGAGCGGGCAACAGTGACATTTCTCAGTTGGGCGGCGTTGGGCTATTCGTTCAAGTTTGTCTGGGCACCGATCGTCGATCGAATGCCGATTCCATATCTGACGCGTAAACTGGGCAGACGCCGGGCGTGGCTGCTGGTTGCGCAAATCGCAGTCATTTTGAGTATTTTGTGGACCTCGTTTTTCGATCCCCAACAAGACCTGCTCCTGATGACCGTGATTGGTGCAGTATGTATCGGATTTTCCTCGGCGACACAGGACATTGTGATTGATGCTTATCGGATTGAATCAGCGCCACCTGACCTGCAGGCGATGCTGTCCGGCATGTACATCGCCGGGTACCGAATTGGGCTGGTCGTCGCCGGTGCAGGCGCGCTTTGGGTCGCAGACATTATTGGTGGTGGCACTTACAGCTATCAGGCCTGGTCAATCGTTTACCAGTTATTGGCCTGCTGCATGCTCATCGGCATCCTGACAACGTTACTGAATCCTGAGCCGCAATTTGGCGCGCAACTGGAAACTACATTCAGCGGGACTTCCGACTACATCCGCTTTTTTGCGGTGTTTGCACTCGCGATCGCGGCCTTTGTTTTGGGCTTCAACGTAAGCGGCGATTTTGTCAAGGACGCAAAGGCCACGATGGTTGAGGCCTGGTCATTCAATCCTGCAGCAGCCCGTCTGCTTTTGGAAAGTACCAGAATGGTATTTTCGATTTCGCTGGCAGCAGTGGTGGCCATGTTCTTGGTCAGGGTGCGTTTCGTTCAGATGGAACATATCCGCGAGAGCTACATCAACCCGGTTGCGGACTTCTTTCAGCGCTATGGCCGCATGGCGCTTGTCATATTGCTGTTGGTGGGAACCTATCGCATCTCTGATATCGTGCTTGGAATCATTGCCAATGTCTTCTACCTGGATATGGGCTTTACCAAAACTCAAATCGCCCAGTATTCCAAGTTCTGGGGCCTTTTGGCATCGATTGCAGGCGGATTGGTGGGTGGTGTTCTTTCGCTGCGATTCGGGGTACTTCGCACCTTGCTGCTAGGTGCTGTCCTGGCACCTGCTTCGAATCTTTTGTTTCTTGCTCTTGCGACAAACCCGGTCGAGGGACTGCTGGCATTTGTTGTCGTGCTGGACAGTTTGAGCGCTGGTATTGCATCAGCTGCATTTGTTGCCTATCTTTCAAGCCTGACCAATATCCGGTTTACCGCAATGCAGTTCGCGATTTTCACCTCGATCATGCTGTTATTCCCCAAATTGGTAGCCGGTTATTCAGGCACCATTGTTGACGGTGTCGGTTATCACATGTTCTTCATCATCACAACTTTGATCGGGGTGCCGGTGATTGCAGTCATTCTATGGTTGCAGCGAATGATAGCGAATCAGCCCGCCGACTCCGCAACCGAAACACCGAACTGAGTCCAGTAAGCTAGCCCGATACCGGTGGGAAATCGTACGTCGCAATCATTGGTGCATGGTCGGAAAACTTGATGTCTTTGTATATTGAAACGGATTGAATTTTTTCTTTCAGTCCTTGCGTAATGATCTGGTAATCAAGCCGCCAACCTACATTTTTTTCGTAGGCATTGCCCCGATTGGACCACCAGGTGTACTGGCCAGGACGGGTATCAAGCACACGAAAAGCATCAACATAGCCAGCGGTGCCGAACAGCCAATCCATCCACTCCCGTTCCTGAGGGAGAAACCCTGAATTCTTGCGGTTGCCTTTCCAGTTTCGTATATCAGCCGGTCGATGAGCGATATTGACATCTCCTGAGATAATGAAATCTTTGGACTCATTTTGGAAATTCAACAACGTTGGCTTGAGCCGCTCAAGGATCACTTCTTTGAACTGCTGGCGCAAGTCCGAACTTGAGCCTGACGGCAAGTAAATTGAAAAGACCGCAAGTGAGCCGACATCTACGCGAACGCATCGCCCTTCTGAATCAAAATCTTCCCATCCCAGTCCATACTCGATATTTGAAGGGGAGTGTTTAGTGTAAATCGCAGTCCCGCTATAGCCTTTTTTTTGCGCATAATGAAAGTATCCGAAGTAGCCGCAAGGCGCAAGCATCTCCGTCGTCAATTGTTCGTGCTGTGCTTTGAGTTCCTGAATGCATACAAAATCTGCATCAACTTCAAGCATCCAATCATAAAATCCCTTGCGAGCCGCAGAACGAATTCCGTTTGCGTTAAATGTAACTACTTTCATTTTCAAGTCTTGCCAGTCCGAGTGCTGATCACCCATGAATGTTGACCCAAAGCGCAATTTACCAGATCAACCCGAGCGCTGCACCGATTTTAGTCAATTGCTGCTTGCCTGGGACAACGCATTGCCTGGCCGGGGCCTGCCGTGGGCGCATGAATCTGATCCATATAGAGTGTGGGTCTCTGAAATTATGTTGCAACAGACCCAGGCCAAGACAGTCATACCGTATTTTGAACGCTTCATCGAACGATTTCCTGCGATTATTGATTTGGCTGACGCCCCGCTGGATGAAGTACTTCGACTATGGACAGGACTTGGATATTATTCACGTGCTCGCAACCTGCATAAAGCTGCCCGTCAGGTCGTCGACCAGTATGCAGGAATATTTCCGCGCAGTTTTGCTGAGGTCTTCGCGCTGCCTGGTGTGGGACGCTCCACCGCGGGCGCAATCTGCGCACTGGCCTTTGGGGTACCTACACCGATTCTGGACGGCAATGCAAAGCGTGTCTATGCCCGTTATTTCGGCATTGATGACGAAAAGGAATCCGCGCGGATGCGCAGATTGTGGCGCGTAGCCGAAGCCTGCACTGCCAAAACGGAGTGCCAAAAATACACACAGCTGATTATGGACCTTGGGGCCACGGTCTGTACGCCCAGAAATCCTGCTTGCAACAACTGTCCGGTCAGCTCGGGCTGCTATGCGAGCGAACATGGTGCAACTCATATGTTGCCGAGAAAGGGGCAGCGTCTGCAGAGAAAGACAAAATCAACCGCGATGGTCATGGTGCGGAACCGTAATGGGGAAGTGCTGCTCGAACGTCGTCCTGCAGCAGGAATTTGGGGAGGGTTGTGGAGTTTTCCGGAATTTGATGGCACTCTTGAAAACCTTGCAGACGAGTTCGGTCAGCGATATCAGCTGGAAATAACGTTAGACGAGGAGTGGGAAGAGCTCAGTCACGAATTTACTCATTTTCGACTGAAGATAAAGCCGCTGCTGGCGCGAGTCGCAGAGAAAACCAGCGGCAACTTAACCCGTCCTGACATCGCGTTCATTTCGATTGACTCACCGTTTGACCGCGGTATGCCGGTACCGGTTGCTGAGCTGATTGATCGACTTCAAGCGATTCCAATCAATCCAGAGCATTGAAGCACGACTGGAACTGTAAAATTGAAGCAGCTTCGAATAACACAGGTGCGAACATGTCAAAAACCGTCAATTGCGTTCGGCTGAATCAGGAATTACCGGCCTTGCCAATGCAACCGCTGCCGGGTGAATTGGGTGCCAGAATTCAGCAAAATGTTTCAGCCAAGGCCTGGCAGCAATGGCTCAGCCATCAAACCATGCTAATCAATGAAAAACGATTAAGCATGGGTAATGCCGAGCATCGAAAGTACCTCACTGAGCAGGTGGAAAAGTATTTTTTTGGCGGAGAAGTAGATGTGGCCGAGGGGTATAGACCACCGGATGAGTCATAGCACTTTGATGTGCTTCAAATCTATGGCGTCAGCTACGCGCTGGGACCAGCACACAAGGATTCAAATTTGGAATCGCTCATAGTCGCCAAACAGTTGTCAAAACCGAAATTTGATTTTTTATAATTCTGTTTTCTGTCAAACGACCCCTACACCAGGATTGGACGCTTTGTCGACCAGAAAAAGCACCAATCTTTAATCAAATCTTCACCATTGGGGTTATTTTGTTTTGGCCAGGTAGCTCAGTCGGTAGAGCAGGGGACTGAAAATCCCCGTGTCGGCAGTTCGATTCTGTCCCTGGCCACCATATTTTTCAACAATATAGATAGGTCCTGACAGACATGTTGTTTTCAACATTTCTGACAGACACTATCTCGGCTTAGGACCGTGCTAAAATTTGTAAAGTGATACGCTGAAATGAAAGATTTGAGGACGTATACAGTATCTGTTGCAAGTTAATAATCCAGACCTTGACAATATGATGGCCGACCCACTAGCAAAAGAGAAAGCTTTTCTTAAGGAACACCAAGCAGAACTGGGTGTTGAACATCCAGGAAAATATCTACTTATCAAAAATGAGAGTGTGCAGGGTGCCTTTGAGACATATGAGGAGGGCGTTAATGCCGGGGTCCTGTTGTTTGGTGCTGGTCCCTTTTTAGTGCGCTCCATTCTACAACCTGATGACTTGGAAGCACCTAGTATTCCCGCACTGTCGATAGGAGTGCCTTTATCCCTGCACCGTCGCCAAGAGAATCCGACATCGCTGATTTAATCAGCCGGTTCCTTAGCGTGACCCCGCAGGGTAATGTGAGCGGCCTCCCTAGCACACCGGTCAGACTTTGCTGCGACACGTCGCTTCTCCGGTTGTGATGTTTTTGATAGTTTGAAGGTGGTTAAGCTGTCTGTCATCAATAGACATCCCCCACTGCCAGAGTTTAACCACACGAGTGACCAACTCGACGCCTAAATTCGTGCTAAACGCGTATTGATTGAATCGGGCGCAAATATTTTCTTGATCGTACGCCCATTGCTCTTCGTCACTTCCGAATCCAGCAA
>JAJDZL010000085.1 GCA_022824665.1 Gammaproteobacteria bacterium
AACCGCAGTCCCGTCAACATGACCGGTAACCAGGTGTCCTCCAAGCGGTGTCTGCAGCGTGAGCGAGCGTTCCAGATTGACCGTTGTTCCCCTGGCATATTCACCGAAGTTGGTCAGGCTGATCGTTTCATTGGACACATCCGCTGCAAATGCCTGATCGTCCGGAATGTCTGTAACTGTCAGGCAAACACCACTGACGGAAATACTGTCACCGATTTTAATTTGCGCCGTATCAACGCGACCGGTCGAAATACGCACTGCAATGCCATCATCCGATCGAGCAATTCTTTCAATCACTCCCGTTCCTTCGACGATTCCTGTAAACACGTTTCTTACTCACTTCGCTGAGTGTCTTTGGTGAAATTGAGCACCACTCGAAGATCATCACCAATTTGGCGTACGTCGGTAAACTCACCGGCTACCCGCTCGGCCAACTGCCTGACGCCCGGCAGCCGGACAGCACCCAATGCTGAATCGCCCAGCATGGACGGGGCAATATAAGTGATCAGCTCATCGATCAGGTCAGCTTCAAGCAAAGCTCCCACCAGCGTTGGCCCGGCTTCAACCAGGACTTCGTTGATTTGCTGCTCAGAAAGATAATTCATCAGCGCGCGGCAATCAACCCGCCCGTCGCCTGATTCAAAAACCGCCACTTTGGCAACTTTTTCCATCTCGGCAATGCGATGAGAAGCCGCCTGCCGGCCAACCGCGATCAGCACCTCACCTGCAACCGAAAACATCCTCGCGCTCGGCGGTGTTTTCAATGTACTGTCAACCACCACTCGCAAAGGCTGACCGTTCGCACCCGTTGCCCGACAATTGAGCCGCGGATTATCTGTCATGAGCGTGCCGATTCCGGTCACCACAGCCGCCGCCTGGGCACGTAATCGGTGTACATCTTCTCTGGCTGCCGGCCCGGTTATCCACTGGCTCTCACCGTTGGCTGCGGCAATACGGCCGTCAAGCGTGGTCGCTACTTTCGCGGTAACCCAGCATCTGCCGCGTTCGTGCCTGGCAAAAAACCCCTTGTTTATCTGCCTGGCTTCGGCATCAAGCATCCCAATTTTGGTTTTAATTCCAGCCGTCTGAAGGCGTGTAATCCCGAGACCGCGATTGACCGGATTTGGATCTTCGCTTGCCATGACAACTCTTGCAACGCCAGATGCCGCAACCCGTTCCACACATGGTGGCATCCGGCCGTGCGTCGCACACGGCTCAAGGGTTATATACATCGTTGCACCGGCAACATCGCCCGCGCCATCCAGCGCGACCGCCTCTGCATGCCTGCTGCCTGCTGCCTGATGAAATCCCTCGGCGATGATCTCGCCACCGCGAGCAATGACACAACCGACCCGCGGGTTTGGGTGGGGTGCGCAAACGGGTTCAAGCGCGAGCTCAAGGGCCCGTCTCATATGCGACTGATCGAAACAATCTGCCATAAGGGACTCATCCGCGTCAGCCAATGCCTTTTGCAAGTGTGGGAGCTACGCTGGTGCGCTGCTCATATCAGGCAACGAACCTCGCGGTCTCCAGAACCAAGCTAGCCTGACTGATCTTCCAGAACCATATCTTCTCTGGATATCCTAAGCGCCAAAACCACCGGACTTGCGACAAAGATCGATGAATAGGTTCCCACCAGTACGCCAATCAGCAGTGCGAACGCGAATCCCCAGATTACCTCTCCACCAAACAGCAGCAAGGTTAACACGACCAACAAAGTTGTCAGCGAGGTAAGTACCGTTCTGCGTAATGTCTGATTGATCGACCGATTCATAATTTCAATCGCGGTGCCGCGTCGACTTTTCCTGAAGTTCTCCCGACTGCGATCAAACACCACAATGGTATCGTTTAAGGAATAGCCAATCACTGCCAGCACCGCGGCCAGCACAGCCAGCGAGAAATCGATCTGAAATATTGAAAACAGTCCAATCGTGATCAATACATCGTGTACCAGCGCAACCACTGCGCCGATGGCAAAGCGCCACTCGAATCGCCAGGCAACATAGACCAGGATACCGATCAAAGCATAAAGCATCGCCAGACCGCCCTGGTCAGTCAACTCCTGCCCAACTTTGGGTCCAACAAACTCAACCCGGCGCATCTGCACAAAACACTCGCCCAGCGAACCGTCGGATTTTGCACACGACTGCAATCCACCATCCAGCGATTCGGCCAGCGTCTCTCCATACGGCAGGCGCAGGGTTTCGATAATTCTGGAGCTCTGCTCGGCGGCTCCTCCCGAGTCGGGATGCGACGGCAGCCTAACCATGACGTCGCGGCTGGTGCCAAAATACTGGACCGTCGTATCTTCAATACCCACGGTCGATAGCTGATTGCGCACATCGTCAACACTGACCTGCTCCGCGAAGCGGATTTCCACCAGCGTTCCGCCGGTAAAGTCGAGGCCAAAATTAATGCCTCGCCCGACCATCGACGCAATACAGACGATAATCAGTACGCCGGAGACGATCGCAGCCAGACGACGGCGCCCCAAGAAATCAATCGACAGATCTTTTTTCAGAAATTCCATGACATGCGATCCTATATCGCCAGCGCCGAGATGCGTCGGCGTCTGCCATACACCAGATTAACCACGGTTCTGGTCACCAAAATTGCGGTAAACATCGACGTGACAATACCGATACTCAGTGTTACTGCAAAGCCCTTGATCGGACCGGTACCGAAATTAAACAGCACAATCGCGGCGATCAGCGTCGTGATATTCGCATCAACAATGGTTGAAAACGCGCGCTCATAGCCAACCTTGATACTACTTTGTGGGGAGTTGCGGTTCCTCAGCTCTTCTCGAATCCGCTCGAATATCAACACGTTTGAATCAACTGCGATTCCAACGGTCAGCACGATGCCGGCAACGCCGGGCAAAGTCAGCGTCGCCTGCAGTGCAGACAGCACTGCGACAATCAACACCAGATTGAGCGCCAGTGCCAGGTTTGCCACCAGACCAAACAAGCGGTAGTAAACGACCATAAAGACCAGCACCAGCAGAAAACCAACAATCACCGATTGCAGACCCTGCAGAATGTTCTGCTGTCCCAGGCTGGGACCAACGGTACGCTCCTCGATAATATCGACCGGAGCCGCCAGCGCACCGGCACGCAGTAACAGCGACAGGTCCCTGGCTTCGGTCACACTGTCGAGCCCTTCGATCTGAAAACGCCGGCCCAACTGGTCTCGAATCACCGGCGCAGTAATGACCTCTTCGAGAAGTTCCTTAACCCGCACCGGGTTGCCCTGCTCGTCAAAAACCACCCTGCCCTCAGCGTCGCGCTTGGGTTCTGAGCGCGATTCAATGTAGACCACTGCCATGCGCCGGCCGATATTCTCACCGGTGACTTTCTGGTTGATCGACGCACCGCGTGAATCAAGGGTAATGCTGACGATGGGACTGCCGGTCTGCGTATCCAGACTGGCCGCCGCGTCGACAATATTGTCACCGGAATAAATGATCGGTTTTTTCAGCAATATCTGCGAGCCGTCGCGCATCTCGTACAAAGCCGATCCAAGCGGGACGGCGCCCTGCAGCGCGGCTGAAAGATCGTGCTCTTCATCGACCAGACGAATCTCCAGTGTCGCGGTGCGGCCCAAAATTCGCTTCGCTCGCGCGGTGTCCTGTACGCCGGGCAGCTGAATCACAATGCGACTGTCGCCCTGGCGCTGTACCACCGGTTCTGCAACACCCAACTCGTCAATTCGATTCCTGAGTGCCACAATATTCTGTTCAATGGCAAAACTTTTTAATTCGTCAACTTCGTCACTACCGATATTGATCCCGAGGTAAAACTCGCCCTCGCGTTCAAAGTCCTGAACCTCCAGCTCCGGCAGCTCTTCGTCAATCACATCGTTCGCGGCATCGCGCGCATCAGTATCGCGAAATTTGATTTCCATACCGTAATCGCCTGCGGCGCGGCGTGCAGATGCGTAGCGCACCTTGTTCTCACGCAGCGTTCTGCGCAGCGATTCCACATAGCGGTCCTCGGCCCGATTGATGGCACTGTCGAGATCCACCTCCATAAGAAAGTGAACCCCGCCGCGTAAATCAAGCCCGAGATACATTGGAAAAACCCCAAGTGAACTCATCCATGTCGGAGCTGATGGCACCAGAGTTAATGCCACCGTATATCGATTGCCCAGGGTATCGCGCATGGCATCCCTGGCTTTGAGCTGCTGTTCGGTATCGGTGAATCTCACCCGAATGCCTTTTTCGTCTGAAATAATTCCGAGCGGCTCAATATTGTGCTGCTGCAAGATTGTTTCAACGCGATTCAACATCGATGTATCCACCGCGGTTGTACGCGCCTCCCTGACCTGTATGCCGGGGTCATCCCCGAACAGGTTGGGCAACGCGTAAAAGAAACCGGGAATCAGAACTGCGGCGATAACGAGGTAGCGCCACCAAGGGTTTTGGTTCATTTAAGTTTGACTAGTCCGCAGATGAATCGTCGTTTGAGCTTTCGGGCTTGTCGCGCTGAAGTCTGGCTGCGGACTTCTTTTTCCGCTTGCCTTTGGACGCCTTGCGGTCCGCCCAGGATCGAAATTCGTCGATTGTATCGGCTGGCAGCAGCTGCGTCACTGCATCGCGCTGCACAAACATTGAAACGCCGCTTTGCGTCTCCATAGCGACATAATTGATCACCTGTCCTCCAGCTTCTTTTTCTGCAGGCCCCTGCAGTACTGTAATCCTGCCAACGATACCGCCGCTGGTAACAACTTCATCACCAACTTTCAGCGATTCGACCAGTAGCTTGTGTTTTTTTGCCCGTTTCTGCTGCGGGCGAATCAACAGGAAATAGAACAGTACGAATATCAGTATCAGGGGTATGAGACTGAGAAATCCGCCCGACTCGCCGCCCGACTGTGCAAGTGCGTCAGAAATGAAGAAGTTCATTAGTTTTCACCCTCTGGGAAATCAGATACAAGAGAAGAATTTTAGCATAATTCAACACCACGATTGATGCCGAGACAGGGGATTTTTCTTTGGTCGATACCTCAGAAGCGATAATTGACAGTCGCAAAGAAGGTGCGTCCCCAACCGGCCGAGATCGGTCCGTCGTAAGATGCTGAAGATGCGGTGTTGAGCGAAAGTTTCGAGTCGGTTACGTTGTATACGCCTAAAGTCAGTCGCATGTTTTCGACACCAAATGCATTTTTCCAGTCAAGTGTGAGGTCGTGTCCAGTCCACGACGGGAACTCACCCGCACCGATATTTTCAATTTCACTGCGGTAATTGAACGCCCAGTAAGCGGTCCAGTCGCCACGCCCAATCGAAGGAACGATGCGAATGGCACTACGCGGCAGTGGAAACTTCAACTTTCGGCCTTCGCGGAATTGCTCACTGCTGGCAACATAACGCCAGAACCCGCGCAATGCAACGAAGCCCCAGTCCGTCTCCTTGCGAGCACCGAACCTGGTATTGAGCCCGACAATCTCAGTCTTGAGTATGTTTGCGGGAGTATCGTGAATTGTAACGTCTCGGGTATCGTCTAGCTCAACACACGGTGGTACTTCTGGGTCTTCACACGCAGGATAATTGAGCACTGCCCAAGTGGCGTAACGCAATCCCGGCAAATCGGAAGTTGTGAGCCGGTATAGGTCAGCGACGAAGTAGTTCGGTCCCTTGCGCGCTTCGGCACCAATGGATATTCGCTCCGAATCTGATGGTTTGAGGTTTTTGTTGCCTTTAATGATTCGTTTCACCTGTACCCAATTAGTTGTTTGACATTTGCCTTGTTGCGCTTGACTTGGGATACATTGGACATAGGGATGGCCCTGTGACGCCGTGCGATATAGACTGGACATACTGGGAGCACCATCACCTGTGCTCCACGAGCCGCGCAGTGTTACGATTTCGTTCGCATGGTATTCGGTCCCGAGTCGCCATGCACGCAGCGTACCGATATCATCAGCCTTATCGACTCGTGCTGCAGCTCTTAAATCCATTGAAGCGGATAGCGGCAGGGATAATTCACCAAAAGCACCCGCCGAATCGCGCTCACCGATATAGCTCGTTCCACCCGAGCCGAGCACCTGATTCACTTCATACGACGGTCCGCTACCGTCCCTGGCTCGATAACTCAGCAATGAGTGAGCTCGATAGTCTTCGAATTCGACCCCTGCAGTCCACGCACCACTGCGTTCGCCAAAGCCAGGCCCGATTCCCTCAAAAGCAAAGCGTGCGCCCAGGTAACGTGCGCCAAAGTCTTTCGTCGAGCGTACACTGCTTTTCTCGATGGCTTCCAAGTGTTTAGAATCATTTGAAAGCGGATCGTCCAATTTGTAATTTCCAGCTTCGACCTCCTGTCGGATGACCTCCTCCAGCACGAAGGTGTCACCAATGGTTACTCCGTCATTACGAAAGGCACTAATCTGGGCATCGTAGCCTAAATCATCAGAGAGTTGCCCTGAGATACTTGCTGAGACATCATATTCGTCATATTTTGTCTTCCAGTCTCGAGTTCCGTGACCGACAAAGCGGTGGGAGATTAGGAAAAAGTCTGTGAAATCACATTCGGATTTATCTGGGGAATCACATTCGGTTTCATACGTATCGTCGCCATTGATATCATTATTGATATGATCGAGCAAAATTTTATCTGGTGTAAAGC
>JAJDZL010000150.1 GCA_022824665.1 Gammaproteobacteria bacterium
TGCCGGACGAGTTGGGCTCGATATTCAAATTAAACGGGATACGGACCCGATCGCCTTTTTCTTTAATGAAGAGCTCGGCGCAGTGATCCAGATCGAACGGCACCTGACAGCATCAGTGATGAATATATTTGATGAGCATGGCATCGGTCACCTGGTACAAACGATTGGCAGTATTTCGCTGCAGGATGAGCTTGGTTTTTCGGTGAACGATCGTCTCGTTTTCAATGCAACACGGACTGAATTACATCGTGTGTGGTCGGAACTGTCCTGGAAAATGCAATCAAGGCGCGACAACCCCGATGATGCAAAGCAGGAATACGATCGAATTTTGGATGCCGATGACCCGGGTCTGTCGTTCGACTGGGATCCTAAGCAAAGTCAGAACTGCGAGCAATCGCAGGCAGCCGAACCGCAGTCATTTATTGCCGCGACAGGTGTACGACCTACGGTGGCGGTGCTAAGAGAGCAGGGCGTTAATGGGCATATCGAAATGGCAGCCGCATTTGATCGGGCCGGATTCGAAGCCGTTGATGTCGTTATGGCCGATCTTGTATCCGGCCGTTGTCAGTTGTCTCAATTTTCAGGCATTGTTATTGGTGGAGGCTTCTCGTTTGGTGACGTTTTTGGTGCCGGGCGGGGCTGGGCAAATATTATTCTTCAGCACAGCCGGCTCAGAGACATGTTCGAGTCATATTTTGCGAACCCGTCGAAATTCGTGCTGGGCGTTTGTAATGGATGCCAGGTGATCGCTTCGCTCAAGGAAATCATCCCTGGCGCGATGAGCTGGCCTGGATTTTGTCGTAATCATTCAGAGCAGTTTGAAGCGCGCCTGGTTATGGTTGAAGTGACGCAGGGCAAGTCTGTATTTACTATGGGAATGGAAGGTGCGATACTACCGGTTGCTGTTGCACATGGAGAGGGCCGAGCTCGATTTGATCAAGAGGCGGATTACCGCAGTTTGGTCAACAATCAGGATATTTGCCTTCGCTATGTGGATAATCGGAATCAGCCTGCTGAACGTTATCCCGACAACCCAAACGGTTCACATGGTGCGATCGCGGGTGTTACCAATTCCGACGGTCGGATTACTGTCATGATGCCGCATCCGGAACGGGTTTTTCGGCAAGTGCAGTACTCCTGGGCACCGCAAACGGATCGCGAAGACAGCGCATGGATGCAGATGTTCAGAAGCGCCCGCAATTGGCTGTCCTGATTATTGGACTTAGCGGCAAGGAAGCGCTTGAGTTTAGCGCCCGTAGAGTTCTTGAATGACGACCAAAGCTTCATGCAGGGAATCAACCACTGCGTAGGCGAGCTGTGTTGCCGTCGAAGATGCTTGAATGGTGCTTGGCACCATGATTGACTGAGCTCCCGCGTGATTGGCTCCAATAACCCCTGCTTCTGAATCTTCGAGCACGACGCACTGCTCGGGTGCTACCCCGAGTAGTTTGGCTGCGAGCACAAATATATCCGGCGCCGGTTTTCCATGTATTACATCATCCGCGCTTGCCAGCAGCGGCACCATGCCTGCAATACCGGCTTGTGTAATTTTCTTTGTGGCTGCTGCTTTTTCCGAAGATGTTGCAATTGCTGAACCGAGACCCGTTTGCTGAATCCAGTCCAATAGCTGTGCTGCGCCGTCCATCAGTTGGACTCCATTTCGCTCCATTTGATCGAAATATAGAAATTCGGAGCAGTCCATGTATTGATCAATTGTGACGTTTGCGGGCAAAATGCTATCGATTAGTGCGCGGCAGGTGACCACGGGGCGGCCGATCATATTGGCATAAACGTGCTCTGGCAAAGTAAACCCCAACTCCTTTGCAGCACCGTACCACGCCCTTTGTGCCACCGACTCGGTGTCGATCAGGAGTCCGTCCAGATCCAGGATGATCGCTGCCAGGTTCACAGGGACTCAATACTCGCAGTGGCTGCCATCTCGGTAAGCTTCGCTTCGGTTTCCTCAACCTGCTGCAGCCACCACATCTCGGCAAAGACGCCATTTTGTTCAAGCAGCTGCGCGTGCGTTCCTTCTTCGATGATCCTGCCTTCATCCAGCACGATAATCCGGTCTGCATCTGCAATGGTCGACAGCCGATGGGCAATCATTAAAGTGGTTCTGTTTTTGGCGACCACATCCAGAGCCTTTTGAATGTACTGCTCTGACTTCGAATCCAGTGAAGAGGTTGCCTCATCCAGCACCAAAATGGGTGGGTCTTTCAGTATGGTGCGGGCGATTGAGACACGCTGTTTTTCTCCGCCTGAGAGTTTGAGGCCTCGCTCACCCACAACCGTGTCATACCTTTTTGGCAGCGATTCAATAAAATCGTAGAGATTGGCTTGCCTCACCGCTGAGGTGAAAGCGTCTTCAGAACACCCCGGGCGACCGTAGCAAATGTTGTATTCAATGGAGTCGTTAAAGAGCACAGTATCCTGCGGTACAACGCCTATTGCACTGTGCAGGGAGTCCAAAGTGACAGCTCTGATATCCTGGCCGTCTATTTCTATTTGTCCGCCCGTCACATCGTAGAACCGAAAGAGCAGCCGAACCAGGGTCGATTTTCCCGAGCCGCTTTTCCCAACAACCGCAACCGTTTTGCCAGGTGGAATCTCGAAGCTTACATCCTTCAAAATAGCACGTTCATCGGAATAACCAAAACTAACATTATTGAATTTAATTCCGGCCGTGGGAATCTCAAGCACCTTTGCGTTGTCCGCTTCGGAAATGACGTCATCTACGTCGAGCAGATTAAACATACGGTTCATATCGGTCAGTGCGTGACTGATTTCCCGAAACACAGTGCCCAAAAAGCCAAGCGGCAGGTAAATTTGCATCAAAAAGGCATTAAGCATGATGAAATCGCCGATGGTTACCGTCCCGTTAACGATTCCGTCAGTTGCCATGTAAAGCAGAATAATGACGCCAACTGAAATGATCGCACCTTGGCCAACGTTCAACAGCGCCAGCGTCTGTTCGCTGATAATCGACTGTTTTTCCCATTCTTTCATATGCACATCGAAACGATTCGCTTCATGCTCTTCGTTAACGAAGTACTTCACAGTCTCATAGTTCAGGAGTGCATCGACACTTGCAGTATTCGCCCGGGATTCCGCGGCGTTCATTCTGACTCTGAACTTTGTGCGCCAGGCCGTAACGTAATAGGTAAAAAAGCCGTAGGCCAGTATCGTAATGATGGTGACAATCACGAACGCTGCTTCAAAGTTAAGCGCCAGTACGATGCAGATCAGGGAAATCTCAAACGTCGTCGGGACGATGCTGAATACAACGTACCACAAAAGGCTATTGATGCCGCGCGTACCGCGTTCAATGTCTCTTGAGACACCGCCTGTTTCGCGGTCCTGATGAAACGAATGAGACAGTCGGTGCAAATGCCGGAAGACCCGTAGTGCGATATTACGAACTGCGCGCTGCGAAGCTCTGGAAAAAAGTGCGTTGCGAAGCTCCTCAAATATTGTTCGTCCAAGTCGCAAAGCTCCATAAGCAACGACCAGGAAAATCGGCACGACAAGCAGCTGTTCAGCGTTGACCGGTTGATCAAACCAGTCAACAATTTCTTTCAGCAGGATCGGGACAAAAACGTTTGCGACTTTCGCAAGAATCAGGAAAAAGACTGCAATGAATATTCTCAGACGAAATTCCCAAAGGTAGCTGCCGAGCGTTGCAAGGGTTTTCCACACATCGCGCTGCCG
>JAJDZL010000028.1 GCA_022824665.1 Gammaproteobacteria bacterium
GATGACTCTTATCATTCCAACACCGCTGACTACATTGACAGCATGAAACGGCTGCTGGACTTGCCTGTAAGAATTGTGCATGCCGGTCATTTCGCAAGCTATGGGAACGAGCGCCACCGCCAGCTTATTCGATCCTGGTTAGACGAAAAAGATGTCGGAGGTTGAGAAGTGTATGAACCGCGTCTCGAAGAGCCGTTCGTGACTGGCACAACAATCTAGTCACTACCATTCGTTGAGTTTCCTGAAGCTTCATCTCAAAGTTCGCAATATTCCGGTTCATGCGCTTCAGCATCAACCAAAGTTTGGCGTTTTCCATTAAAATTATTCTCACTCGATACCTTTCGGTTTCAAATTGACGTTACACGTACTCGATTGGCGAGGTGCAATCTCAATGGCAACAGTGACATCTAATCGCGGCGCTCAATTTCACTACACACCCGAAGTGCCGGTCAAGCTAAACCCCCTGTTCGACTGGCCACCTAATCTGATTGAGTATGCCAAATGGCTCGTTAACTCCTGGTTAAAGTTTTCGGGCTACCTGCTTTGCGTGCTTCTCGCAGCGATAGCCTACTTCGCATTCCACCCGTCCCAAGCTGCAATGACATCGTTGTCCCTGGGATGGATCGCACAAATCTGGCTGCGCAATCTGGTTATCGTTTTTTCGGTCGCAGGTCTGCTGCACCTTTATTTTTGCATGCTCAAAAAACAGGGGCGCGAGCTCAAGTACGAAGGGCGCGACCAGGATAGAAACAGTAAAACGCACGATTTTGGCAACCAGGTGCTCGACAATATGTTCTGGACGCTTGGCAGTGGTGTATTCTTCCTGAGCGCCTATGAAGTGCTCTATTTTTGGCTGAGTACCAAGGGCTACGCCCCAACCCTGACGTTTGCGGAAAATCCGATCTGGTTCATCGTTTTGTTCCCACTCATCACGATCTGGTCATCGATTCACTTTTACTGGGTTCACCGGCTGCTGCACTGGCCACCGCTTTATCGGGTTGCTCACGCACTGCATCATCGCAACGTGAATATCGGACCGTGGTCCGGCATCTCGATGCATCCCATTGAGCACGTGCTTTACTTTTCCACACTGCTGATACATTTTGTGATTGCTTCGCATCCCATACATGTGCTGTTTCATGTGTATTTCCAGAGTGTCGGAGCAGCGATAAGCCATACGGGATTTGAAGGGCTCAAAATCCGCGGTAAAAAACGCGTCGAACTTGGTACATTTTTCCATCAATTGCATCATAAACATTTCAAATGCAACTATGGAAACATCGAGTCTCCCTGGGATCGGTGGTTTGGTTCATACCACGACGGCACTGATGCTGCAACGAAGAGAATTCGAAAACGCAAGTGGTAAGAACCAGGCGCGATTCGCCGGCACCAGGAGCAAATTTCCGGATACTGACAAGTTGCGGTGAATTGCCAACGAAAAAGTACGATCTGCACAAGCAGCAATCATTAAAGGATTTATATAGTTAATTACACATACTCAATCGGGCTATGATAAAATCAGCCTGTCGTTTGAAAAGCGAAAGGGGCGACAATGTCGCCCCTTTCTTTTGTCTTAGTCTTATCAGCAGATACGGATAGGACAGACGGATAGGCCCGGTGACAGAATGGTAATGTGCTGGATTCGCAATCCCAGGCTTCGCTTTCACAGAGCGTTCGCGGGTTCGATTCCCGCCCGGGCCTCCAAATGCAGGAGTAATGATCCGCGACGATAAACCAAGTATCCTACACAAGCCAGACTGTTTGGGTATTCGTTTATAGCACAATCAGACTCAATATGCCTGTTTTTGTGATTTTCTACCAGATTGCTTCTGCTGGCTTTGAGGCTTGCTCATCAGGTTTGCAGCCAGCGCACCAGCGCGCCGATGCTGATCTTTTGTGAGGTTGTTCTTGGGCAGGTTCTTTTCTGGGCTTTTCATATTTTTCTCCTTTCGCGTTATGTTATCAGAGTGAATTTAATTTCCTGTTGCATTGATAATGCCTTTCCAGTGTATGGATCATTCATCAACGGCAGATTAATCCCTGACCAATAATTTTTTTACAAAAAGCAACAAAAAAATATTCTGTTGTTAAATTTATCTTTTGTGTCAACACATTATTGGTAAGGGACTAAATGACTTTGGCAGTGACCTGATTGGATTCACGCGCTTTCATACCGACTACGGTTGACTTGCCAGTTCCGCCGCGTCCGGCATGGAGATTCTTGTCAGCGTGTTTGTTCTTTTCGAGACCGCCGACATCGGTCTCGTCAACTTCAACCGTTCCGCTGAACTGATCGGTATCATCGCCAGCCGCTTCGCGAAGTCTGCGAAGCATATACCATGCGGATGTCTGCGTAATGTCCAAATCCCTGTGCAGTTTCATTGACGAAACGCCTTTCAGACTGGTTGTATACAGGTATATGCCAATCGCCCACTTCCTCAGCGGAATCTTTGAATTTTCAAACTGGGTGCCAATGCGAACACTGAAATACTTGCGACATGGCTTGCACCAGAAAGGTTGCGGCTTTCGACTTTTGCGGTGTGTGATCTTGTCTGACCCGCCGCAACGCGGGCATTCA
>JAJDZL010000194.1 GCA_022824665.1 Gammaproteobacteria bacterium
CTGATCGCAAGGATCGAAGGTAATCCTTGGCAGTCTTCCGATCCGGTAATTGAAAAACTACGATTCAGATTGCCTAATCTCTTGCTTTAAATTGTGATCAATGGGAAAACTCAGTGCGAGCATCACACAGTCAAATGCAGACATTGAAGCAGACTGCTACGTGGCACCGAGACAAGAAAATGACTAAGACACAAATAAATCTCAACGAAGAAGGTCAACCGGCATTTGACAACAAATACGCAAGATGGTGTTTATAGCACTTGAACACATTAAGGAACTAGTCGTTGTCCAAGAGTAAATGAGATATCTTTGGTAATTGACAAAAGTAAAGAATATCTGAAAAGGTTATGCAAATATCACAGTCTGCTTTTAATTTCTGAAACCAACAGGACGAATATACCAGCCATGCCCCGGGTAAGCAGCAAACGTCAGATTACGCTGCCTGCAGCTCAATGTAGAATCGTAGGCATCAACCCTGGCGACGAATACAAAAGCTTTGTCGCAAATGGGCACATCTCCATTGTGCGACAAAAGAAAGGAAGTGCCTGGAAGTGTCTCAGTCATCTGAACCGAGACAATTCCATTTCGGAGCGGCAGTCACTCCAGGAGTCTATCGAGCGAAGACGTGAAACCTCCCGATGATTGCGGTTGACACCAATGTCGTGTTGCGCTACCTTCTGGGAGATGACGATGTTCAAGCGGCAGCGGCGTGCCGGATCTTTGAGTCCGGCAACAGCATTCTCATTACGGATGTCGTGCTGGTTGAATGCTTGTGGACGTTGAGTGGGCGTAGGTACAAGGCAGCTAAAGCGGACCTAATCGCCGTCGTTGACGCACTGCTACAGGAGCCGAATGTCATCTTTTGAGGATGATGAAGTTATCTGGCAGTCGCTTGAGGCGTTTCGCACAACTGACGCGGATTTCGCTGACGCCCTGATCGTTCATAAAGCAATGAACTCAGGTTCGACCGATGATTCACTGACCGAGTTTTTTACATTCGACGCCAATGCGTTGCAATTGCCAAAAGCTGTCAAACCTTTTTGAACTTGGTGGGCCCGGTCGCAACCAATCCGAACCTGTGTAATACTTCAAATTCACGTCGACTTACTCTGCAATATTTGCCAGCTTAATCGAATCGATCTTTCTCGAAATAGACAGCAAAGCACCACTATAGGTACTATTTATGGTGCATATTTGATGGATTCATACAACAGCAAGCAGGCGAAAGTGCAATGAAAGAAAGTGCTCTGGTTGTTCTATAATCGCCTACATGATGTCAACTATTCAGTAGGTAGGCGAAGTGCTATGAAAGAAAATATTCTGGTTGCTCTAGATGGCAGTGAATGTGGTGAACGCGCCCTCGGGGCAGCGACCAAGAATGCTCAGATTACAGACTCAAGACTTTTTTTGACCTATGTAATTGACTGGTCACCATATACATTCAACACACCTGAAGAAAATGAGCAACGCCATCAACGTCGTGAATCAGAAATTCAGAAAGCCAGCGAGACAATAGTCAACCCGAAAGCTCAGGAGTTGAGAGATGCCGGTCTTGAAGCCGAGACTGTAGTTCGCCATGGCAAGATTGCGGAAACTCTGGTAAACCTGACCAGTGAACTTGATATTGATCAGATTTATATCGGTAAAATTGGTGAATCCCGTTTGCAGACAATGATATTCGGCAGTGTTACCGCCGCGCTAGTTCAGGCATCATCAGTACCGGTAACTGTCGTTCCATAAGTCGGTTCGACACGATTTGCAGGTACGTTAGCTTACACCAGGAGGATATCTATCATGGGCAGAGTCTTTTTAGCCCTTGGTTTGCTGGCTTGTTCGGCGACCAATGCTTTCGCGGGTATTGACGAAGCAATCAACAGTGCAACTGCACCGATCGCGTCATTCATCGGAAAAGTTGTATTTTTCAAAGTTCCAATCGGCGATGCCGCCTTACCTGTGGTGGTACTGTGGTTGGTGGTCGGTGCCGTTTTCTTCACCTTTTATATGCGGTTCATTAACCTGCGGGGATTCAAGCACGCGTTGCAATTGATTCGAGGTGATTACGCTGACCCAAAAAGCCATGGTGAGGTCTCTCACTTCCAGGCGCTGGCAACCGCAGTCTCGGGCACTGTCGGCATCGGTAACATTGGAGGTGTCGCGGTTGCGGTCACGGTCGGTGGTCCGGGTGCGACGTTCTGGCTGATCATGGCCGGGTTCCTGGGCATGTCAACAAAATTCGTTGAATGTACATTGGGAGTCAAGTATCGCGAAGAATTCGAGGACGGGCATGTTTCAGGCGGTCCGATGTATTACCTCAGAAAAGGTTTTTCTGATCGCGGCATGGAGGGTTTCGGTAAGTTCATCGGTACATTCTATGCAATCGGCATCTTTATCGGTGCCTTGGGGATTGGCAACATGTTCCAATCAAACCAGGCATACGTCCAACTCAATAACGTATCCGGCGGTGCTTTGGATGGTTTCGGCTGGTTAGTCGGGCTGATTCTAGCCGCGGTGGTATTTATGGTCATCGTTGGCGGTATTAAATCGATAGCCAGGGTCACCGAGAAAATTGTGCCTTTCATGGCTATTTTCTACTGCTTTTTTGCGTTGATCGTCATTTTTATGAATTCGGCTGCCATTCCTCAAGCGGTTGCCAACATCTTTGCAGGCGCGTTTACCGGTGAGGGAGTTGCCGGTGGTGCGCTCGGAGCGATGATCATTGGATTCCAGCGAGCGGTGTTTTCCAATGAAGCCGGGATCGGCTCAGCATCAATTGCTCACTCGGCAGTCAAGACCAACGAGCCCGTCACTGAAGGTGTGGTTTCCTTGCTTGAACCATTTATCGATACGATCATAATCTGTACGATTACTGCACTGGTTATCGGCACCGCACAGGTCGCAGCTCCGGGTTTTGCCGGAGATGCACTAGGCGTCGCAATGACTTCGGCAGCGTTTGAACGTGAATTCACCTGGTTCCCGATTCCGCTGGCATTTGCTGCGTTGCTGTTTGCCTTCTCAACCATGATTTCCTGGTCTTACTATGGCCTGAAAGGCTGGACTTACATGTTCGGCGAAGACGAGAGGGGTCAGACGATTTACAAGATCATATTCTGTGGTTTTGTGGCGTTGGGGTGTATCGTTCAACTCGGTCCGATATTGGACATATCAGATGCCTTAGTTTTTCTGATCTGTGTTCCCAATATTCTGGGGCTGTATTTCCTCGCACCGATAGTGAAAAGAGAGATGGAGTCCTACTTTGCCCGGGTCGAGAGCGGCGAGATCAAGAATTTCAGAAATTCCGGATCGTAGTCTTAGACAATGGTATCTTGATTACAGAAACTTCCCGGCAATCAACGGGTGCAAAAGCCTGCGTTAAACGCAGGCTTTTGCTTTTTTACAACACCGCGGGTGTGAGTCAACCGTCAGGTGTTGACCTGTCTTTGGTATTTCTGCCTGGGTGGCAGATTCGCAGATTTTATCGATACGGGGTTCGGCGGCGTTGCTTTTCTCTGTCGCGATACGCGGTTTAAACCCAAATCGAACGAGGCAGAAGAGAACTGCCTGCATAGTGGGTGCGTAATCGGAATCGAACGGACAATTTACAAAGACATTGCGGTTAAAGTCAGGATCAACCAAATCTCAATCATCCTGTTGGCGGAAATGGATCATTTCCGTAGGAAATTCGTTCGCGAATTCGCCCATCACGCCCATAAATGTAAAGTTCTGTTTTCTGATTCCGAGCGAACTCGCGTGCCACATCTATAGCTTCTCGCTGAGTTTC
>JAJDZL010000235.1 GCA_022824665.1 Gammaproteobacteria bacterium
GCACAAAAGTGTGATTCGGAGCAGCAACTCGCGGCTGCAGCGCTGGCTGATCTCAATCAGCGCAGGGCAGAATGTTCAGTCGAGTACGAAGCGCTTAAAGTCAAACTGCAAACCGTCCAGGACCCGGATGAATCATTAAAAACAGATCTCGGCAGATTTATGGATGAGAAAAAGGCGGTGCAGGCGCGTTTGCTTAGCGTCAGAGAAGCAGTCGACGAGGTTGAAAGCGCTCGCCAGCGATTGGAGGACAAGCGTCTTCAGAACCAGTTGGCGGTTGAGGAGGCCAACTTCAATCTGCAGCAGGAAAATATTACACTCGGTACGCTGCGCGGCCAGGCAGATGAGGTCAGGCACAAAATATCGGAGCTCAACGCCGATGTTGACGAAGTGCTGGAAAGCCTCGATGATCAATTTGATTATGAGGACACTTTGAGCAAGTGTCAGCGACTGGAAAAACGCATCGCGGGTACCGGCTCCGTCAATCTTGTTGCGGTTGATCAGTATGAACAGGAACTGGAACGCAAAACCTATATGGATTTCCAATACGATGATCTGACGCGGGCCATGGAAACGCTGCAGCAGACGATCAAAAAAATTGATAAGGAATCGCAGGAGCGCTACAACGAAACATTCAGTATTGTCAATTCGGAATATCAGCGCCTGGTGCCAAAGCTGTTTGGCGGTGGCAGCGGTCATCTGGAGTTGCTCGGCGAGTACCCGGAAAATGCCGGTATTCGGATCTTTGCACGCCCCAAGGGCAAACGGATTCATAACATCCAGGCATTGTCGGGCGGTGAAAAAGCATTGACTGCGGTTGCGCTGATTCTCTCGTTCTTTCAGCTGAATCCTTCACCGGTGTGTCTGCTCGATGAAATTGACGCGCCGCTGGATGACGACAACGTTTATCGACTGTGCAGTGCGCTCAATGAGTTGGCGAATACGACCCAGTTGATTCTGATTACTCACAACAAAATTACGATGGAATCGGTCGATACCTTAATTGGGGTAACGATGCCTGAACCCAACGTCTCAAAAATACTTTCGGTCAATCTTTTAGAAGCACAGGAGTTCGCAGCATAATGGAAATTGCAATTGTCATCGGAGCGGTCGCGTGTTTATTGTTACTGGTTTGCTTGGTTATTTGGCAACGTGCACGGTCGCGTTCATTTCGCGCCTACGGGGATTTTGACCCGACACAGTTTTCGATTGAAAATATGGATGCCGAAGCGCGCGCTGGATCAGGTGATGTTTTATTAGGGCCGGTCATGACGGCGGAGTCTTATGAAGAATCCAGTAATCAGGACACGTCCTATGAAAATAATTACGACGAGCAAACAGATTCTTTTGAATCCGCCATGGATTCATGGGATGTAGACGAGCCGCAAGGTGAGGGCGTTGCTTATAGCGATGCCAATCACGATGAATATGAACAACATGCAACCGATGAGCATGACTTCGAAGCACATGCGGATGACGCTGAAGAGTTTGCCGATGACGCTGATAAGGGTGCAGAAAGTGTGTCTGAACCCTATATCACTGAGTCAGAGAAACTTGTCGAGGACGACGATATTTTCAACGAACCGTATATTGGAGAAATGCAGGTCGGAGTACAGGCGGACCTGCCATTGCGGATTACCAACGACGGTGTCGAGCCTGATGAACACAGCGCCACGGCGTTTGATTATGTCGAGGTCGACGAGTCAATCGAGTTCCCGGATTTTCTGGGCAGTGGCAGCAAGGTGATGTATCTGCTTGGCTGGATTCCTGAATATGGTGATCACGTCTCGCGCGTGCAACTGCTTTCGTTAATTCGGAGTTTTGGTGAAAAGTTTGATTTGCCGGTTGTGTTATACGGATTGCAGTCAAGCAGTGAAAAGTGGGTCAACTTTGAAGACGACGAGGTATCCGCCCGGTATTCTGATTTGCTGTTTACCATGCAACTCACACAAGACGGCAAAGTCGTCGACGAGCAGTGCTGGTGGCGATTCTATAACATGGGTGAGCAAATCGCAGAATCCCTGTCGAGAGCATTCTTTCCTTCTTTGTCGATGAACTCGGCAATCAAGAAATCCGAACAGCTCGCCGAGGCGGTTGAAAATTTGAATATTCAGACGGTGCTGATTCTCGAATTGGAGAGCGGCGCGCAAATCTCCGATCGAACTCTGGAGTACCTGGCGCGCGAGTATGAGCTTTGCGAGCGGGACGACGGCAGGGCATTTGATAAACTCGACATACTGCCGCAAAGCACCACACCTTTGTACTCAATGACTAAGCTTGATAATGAACAATTTCAGCATGCTCATGATCCGCAGGATTATGGACTGGTGCTGTCGAGTGATTTGCCGTGTGTCAGAGACCCGATTGATTCCTTTGATCAGATGATCAAACTTGCCAAAGAGCTCACCAATCGCCTTCCATTGACCCTGATGGACGAGCAGCGTCACGAAATCAGCGATTCAGAAGTCCGTCTAATTCGTACCCATATTGAGTACTTCGTCGATGATATGCACTATTTGGGAATCGATCCCGGCGGGGAAGTTGCGCTGCGATTGTTTGATCACAAGGAGACGCAACAAACCGAGACCGAAAACTTTGACATCGCTAACCTTTCAGTGGAGAGGTAGTGAAGCGAACTGTCGATGATATCCGTGAACGCATCGAATCGCTTCGCAGTGAGATTCGCAAACATAGCCATGCCTATCACACGCTAGACAACCCAATCATTACTGATCATGACTACGATCAGTTATTTGCGGAGTTGACTGACCTCGAACAACAGCACCCCCAGTTCCACTCGGACAGCTCTCCAACGCAGCGTGTTGGAGACAAATTACAAGGCGCGTTAGCCGAAGTGCGCCATGCAGTGCCAATGCTGTCATTGAACAATGTATTCAGCGACGACAATGCCCGCGACTTCGATCGAAGAGTCAGGGAGATGGTCGAAGTCGAATCAGTCGAATACATGGTTGAACCGAAAATTGACGGCCTGGCTGTCAGCCTGGTTTACCAGCACGGCGAACTGATTCGCGGCGCCACACGCGGGGACGGCGAGGTTGGTGAGGACGTTACTCACAATGTGAAAACCATTTCCAGTGTGCCGTTGAAGCTGCAGGCGGACGTGGTGCCGACGTTGCTGGAGATCCGGGGTGAAGTATTCATGACTCGCAGTGGATTTCAGCGCTTAAATGAACGATTGCTTGAGGAATACCATGAACGCGAGCGCGAAAAAAAGCGCAAAGCACTGAAGAACGATCAGCATCGATCCGGTGCTGAAGGTGTCATTGCAGACTCCAATAGTACTGAGCCTGACGGCACCGAAGCGAATGGCACCGGCGCAGATGATGAAAGCGCTGATGCACAATCAACACCCGCGCGTCGCGTGACTTATATGAATCCGCGCAATGCTGCGGCTGGAAGTCTTCGCCAACTGGACCCGCAACTGACGAGCCAGCGTCCGCTGGACGCAATGTTTTATACCGTAGCGCGCTGCGAGGGTGTGGATTATCCCCAGTCGCAGTCGGCACAAATCGAGCTATTAAAAACTCTCGGTTTCAAAGTGTCGATGGAAGCCCGGCTGGTTGCGGGTATTGATGAATGCCTGAGTGCGTACCGACAGATACTTGACAGCCGCGACGAAATTGACTATGACATCGATGGTGTCGTATACAAGGTCAACAGCCTGGCGTATCAGCAGCAGCTGGGGTTTATCACGCGTGCACCGAGGTGGGCGGCAGCCCACAAGTTTCCAGCGCAGGAGGAAACGACAATTGTGGTGGCGATTGATGTCCAGATTGGCCGCACCGGTGCTGTGTCCCCGGTGGCGCGTCTAGCGCCTGTTAAGGTTGCCGGTGTTACGGTCTCCAATGCCACTTTGCACAATGAAGACGAAATAGAACGCCTTGATGTCAGGGTTGGCGACACGGTGATTGTGCGCCGTGCCGGTGATGTGATTCCGCAGGTTGTTGGTGTTGTCAAAGAAAAGCGTCCGCAAGATACAGAGCCTTTTGTTTTTCCTGGTGATTGTCCAGTTTGCGGCTCCAGGATTGTACGCGACGCCGATGCAGCAGTATCAAGATGCACCGGTAAACTGATTTGTACGGCACAACTAAAGCAGGGGATCAGCTACTTTGCTTCGCGCGGTGCGATGGACATTGAAGGCCTTGGTCCTTCGATTGTCAGTGAGCTGATTGACAAACATCTCATCGAAGATGTGTCAGGTCTATACCGATTGACAGAGACTGACGTCGGAGCGCTGAAAAATACTGGGGAGAAGTCGATCCGGAATTTGCTTGATGCTATTGAAAAAAGCAAACAAACCACGCTGTCCAAGTTCCTGATTGCGCTCGGCATTCCGCACGTCGGCGAGTCAACTGCGGCGCTTCTTGGTGAAACGTATTCCAGCCTTGATCAGTTGATGGAAACGGATGCTGAAGCATTGTCGAAGATCCGGGGTATTGGTCCGATCATGGCAACTGGCATCGCTGAGTTTTTCTCCCAGGAGCGAAATCGGAACATCATTGATTCGCTTAGAGAAAGCGGAATCAGGTTTGACCCCAAAGTGAGTGTTGAGTCCGGTGGGGGAGCCCTTAAGGGGATGAAATTTGTTCTGACTGGCACGCTTGGTGAAATGACCCGAACGGAGGCAAAAAGTAAGCTTGAGACGTTTGGTGCGAGTGTTGCATCGAGCGTGTCGAAAACGACCGATTTTGTCGTGGTGGGGGCCGATCCCGGATCTAAAAAAGACAAAGCAGATGCATTGAATATCACGGTGCTTGATGAGGCTCGATTCAAAAAACTGCTGGCCGACCCTAATGCTGCGCTGAAGAGTTTTCGGGTTGACCAAGCGTCGCTTGGCGATGTTTCTTCAGACCTTTGAATAGTCGAAATCAGATGAGAATCGTGCCGTATAATCTGCGCATATTTTCATACTATGGCAGCGCAAATCAAGTGCTGAAATGTACGCTATTTTGCCATGCTGTTACACGTTTTATGAATACAGAATAATACCAGGAGGAACACCGTGGTACAAAAACTCGCTTCGCCATTTGGTGGCTATTACATTTATCCCGATGACCCCAATAATCTGTTCCAGCAGATGCTGGGCGGAAAGGCGTCTTCGACGCAGGAATCAAGCCGCGAACTGACACCGGCGGTCGACATTTACGAAGATGATGCCGCGTTTTATGCGAGCATCGAAATGCCGGGTGTCAGCAAAGATGCCGTTAAGATTTCCTGCTCGGACAGCACATTGACCATCAATGCTGATGTCGAAAGATGCGCTCATCAGGGTGGCCACTGGGTCCAGCATGAACGTCGTGTTGGTACCTTTCTTAGAAGTATCAAGTTTCGGGCCAACATTGTGGCTGACAAGATTACCGCATCATACAACGACGGTGTGCTTGAGGTCACGGTGCCGAAGAAGTCCGACAAGCAAAAGACAGTTTCAATCACCGTTGATTGACGAGTTATCCGAACCCGTATATCGGCCGCACCTCTTATTCACTGAGGGGTGCGGTTTTAAGTTTTTCGATTTCTGCAGCTGAAGTTCATTCAGTTGCAGTGAATCCAGTTATTGAATATCCCACCCCATCAACTTGTTGAAGTTTTCCAGCAAGCTAACCAGCTAAAGGCACTTTTCCGTGAAGTCAGACAGCTTTAACTCCCAAAGGACGTTGGAAGTCGGGCGGCGTTCCTATCGTATATATTCCCTGACCGAGCTCGAGCGAGACTTCGCTATCCGCTCGTTGCCCTTTTCACTCAAGATATTGCTTGAGAATCTGCTGCGCCAAGAAAACGGTATTGACGTTACCGAGGAGCAGATTCTGAGTATTGCCAAGTGGGACGAAAACCAGCCAGTCGATAAAGAGATTGGTTTTTCGCCATCCCGGGTACTGATGCAGGACTTTACCGGTGTGCCGGCGATCGTTGACCTGGCATCGATGCGCGACGCGCTGGCGACCATGGGTTATGACCCCAAAGCGGTCAATCCGGTTATTCGAACTGATCTGGTGATCGATCACTCCGTGATGGTTGATCATTTCGGTTCAAGCAACGCAATCAGTTTGAACTCTATTCTCGAGTACAACAGAAATACCGAGCGCTACTCGTTTCTGCGCTGGGGTCAGAATTCCTTTGCTCAGTTCAGCGTTGTGCCGCCATCGACCGGAATTGTGCATCAGGTTAACCTGGAATACCTGGCATCTGTCGTCGCGGAGAAAGTCGTTGATGGAACCACCCTGGTTTTTCCGGACACTGTCGTAGGCACAGATTCGCATACGACAATGATTAACGGTATTGGTGTGCTGGGCTGGGGTGTTGGCGGCATAGAGGCTGAAGCTGCAATGTTGGGTGAATCGATTGCAATGCTGCTGCCGCGGGTTGTTGGCTGCAGATTGCGCGGTGAATTGCCGGAAGGCGCGACCGCCACCGACCTTGTCCTGACGATTGTACAGCTGCTTCGAAAGCATGGCGTGGTCGGCAAATTTGTGGAATTCTATGGTGATGGACTCGATCACCTGTCGGTTTCCGATCAGGCAACCATTTCGAACATGGCGCCCGAATATGGTGCCACCTGCGGCATATTTCCGATCGATTCCAGCACGCTTGATTACCTGCGTCTGACTGGGCGATCAGAGCGCTCAATTGCACTGGTTGAGGCCTATGCGAAGCATCAGGGCATGTTTCGGGAGCCAGGTTATAGCGGTGATGATGTGCGTTTCAACGAAGTTGTAGAGCTAAACCTGGCCGATGTTGAACCAAGTATTGCCGGCCCGAAACGTCCACAGGACCGATTGTTACTGAAACAGGCGAAAGCCACAGTCGGCAAGCACATCGATAAACTGCGCAGCAAGGGTGGCAAGGTCGGGTCAGTCGGCATCGAAATTGACGCTGAGAAGGTCAACCTGGCAGACGGCGACATCGTTGTTGCTGCGGTCACGAGTTGTACCAATACGTCCAATCCGGCGGTCATTGTTGCGGCCGGATTGCTGGCGCAAAAAGCCGTTGCAGCCGGTCTTAAGACCAAACCGTGGGTAAAAACGTCACTGGCGCCTGGATCGCAGGTGGTTGCTGAATACCTGCAGCGCTCGGGTCTCCTTGAACCGCTTGAACAAATTGGATTTTCTATCGTTGGATTTGGCTGCACGACCTGTATAGGCAACAGTGGGCCTTTGCCGGAAGCGGTGGCAGCCGGAATCAAGGAAGGTGAGTTGATTGTCAGCTCGGTTCTGTCCGGCAATCGAAATTTTGAGGGACGGGTGCATGCTGCGGTCAAAATGAATTTTCTCGCGTCACCTCCGCTGGTCGTCGCTTATGCGCTGGCCGGGTCGATGAGCGTTGATCTATATCACGACCCAATTGGCGTTGGTACAGACGGCAATGAGGTTTACTTGCGCGATGTGTGGCCGACGACCGAGGAGATCAACCAGGTTGTCGATCAGTTTGTTACCAGCGAATTGTTTCGCTCAAAGTATATCGACGTATTCAAGGGGGATGCCCAGTGGGCGAAGATCCCGGTCGTTCAGTCCAGCCAGTACAACTGGGAAGATGCTTCAACATATATCCGCAAGGCTCCATATTTTGATGACATGGCGAATCCTTCGCAGCGCCAGAAGATCAGTGACATATCCGGCGCGCGGGCATTGGCCCTGCTGGGCGACAGCATTACCACCGATCACATATCGCCCGCGGGGGTGATTATGCCCGGCAGCCCGGCAGGACAGTACCTGGTTGATCGGGGTGTGCGCGTCTCGGATTTCAATTCCTACGGCTCGCGGCGCGGCAACCATGAGGTGATGATGCGCGGCACGTTTGCCAATGTGCGATTGCGAAACGAGCTTGCACCCGACACAGAAGGTGGCTGGACGCGGCACCTGCCGTCGGGTGATGTTATATCGATTTATGAAGCCTCAGAGCGCTACCGGTCGGAGCGTGTGCCGCTGATTATCATTGCGGGCAAGGAATATGGCTCCGGGTCATCGCGCGACTGGGCTGCCAAGGGGCCGCTGCTGCTTGGTGTGCGGGCGGTTATCGTGGAAAGTTATGAGCGCATTCACCGCTCCAACCTTGCCGGCATGGGTGTTTTGCCACTTCAGTTTCTGGCAGGTGACTCGCGTCACAGCCTTGACTTGACCGGTGAGGAGGTGTTTCACATCAGGGGCCTGGAAAAAGGCGTCGACCAGGTGGAAGTTGTAGCCACCAAGAATGACGGTTCACACCGGATCTTTAAAACGCTGGTGCGAATTGACACGCCGCGCGAGTGGGAATATTTTGAGAGCAAAGGGATATTGCGATATGTCCTGAACAGATTGGCCCACAGGCCTGCTGTTCAAGCGACGAGCTGAGCGTTTTTTTTAAAATTCGGCCGACTTGAGGTTGGCCGGCTAATGCCCCGGGTGTGCGGGGATCAACGCCTGCATCAAATTCAGGCGCGCGTCAGGCATCCAGACTGTCGTGCTTTAGATATCTTGCCATCAGGATGATTTGCACGACAGTAAACGCAATCGTCAGGCCAATCACGCCAAACACTTTAAAATTCACCCAGATTTCTTCGCGCACTGCCTCATCGAGATGAAGTCCGTAATAGAATGCCACGTAGATGTTGAGTGCTCCGACGATGAGGAAGAAAATCCCCCAGTTCAGATTGAACAGACGCCAGGCTTTACGCGGCAGTTCAATGTTTGCTTTATCGCCGAACAGTACTTCGGAGACTGAGCGCCGAGTAAAGTACTGCGAATAAAGAATAATCGCTGCAAAAATCCAGTTGACGATGGTTGTTTTCCATTTGATGAACAATGGGTCGCGCAATAGCAGTGTCATACCGCCGAAGACAACCAGTGCAACTAATGTAATCACGTGCATGGTTTCGAATTTCCGATGCTTCAGCCAAACGGCTGCGATCTGCACAAATGACGCCGCGATGGCGACTCCGGTCGCAACAAAAATGTCGTACATTTTGTACGCGGCAAAAAACAGAAACAGTGGCAGCAGGTCGAATAAGAATTTCATTTTGGACAGTAAACACAGTTGGTGCCGGGAGAGAGACTCGAACTCTCACGGTGTTCCCACCACCGGATTTTGAGTCCGGCGCGTCTGCCAATTTCGCCATCCCGGCAAGAGTGCATTTTGGCGTTCGTCATTTTACAACAGCATTGCCGTTGAATCGAACTTGCGCAAACTGAGTTTTGTTGAATTCAACTCAATAGTTGTGCTGTCGTTTGCAGGTTAAGGTCTCACGATTTGCTGGCTGACTGGCACAAGCGATGCTAACTGCCAGGCTGCGAGGTTTCGGCATTGTCGAATTGTTTTTGGAGTACAGCATAAATGAACTGTAATTGATTGGAAAGCTTGGACGATATGTGGTTATAGTAAAATTCTCAAGAATCCCTCCATAAAGTTCAGTCATGAAACGCCTCAAATTTCCAGTCGGTATTCCGGATTTCAAAACAATTCAGGAACGTGGCTATTACTACGTCGATAAAACTTCTCACATTCGTCGGCTGATCGATCAG
>JAJDZL010000049.1 GCA_022824665.1 Gammaproteobacteria bacterium
GCCAAAGCGATTGTCAAGGGCGACCTGCTCGTGCCGGCAATATCAGCCGCTTCGGTAATCGCCAAAGTAACCCGGGATTCGATTATGGCTGAGTATTCAAACGAATACCCGAACTATGGATTCGAACGACATGCAGGCTACGGCACCAGAGTACATCTTGAATCACTTGCTAGCTTTGGTGCCACTGCCATACACAGAAAGACGTTTGCCCCGGTTCGCAATCTCGCCCAGACTGAGATTGCACTTTAGGACAACGCCATGAGCAGTTTCATCCACCTTCGCGTGCACACCGAGTACTCGCTGCTCGACAGTATCATTAAAATTGATGATCTTGTCGAGCGCGCGACAAAGCTCAAGATGCCGGCCGTTGGAATTACTGAGTACCAGAACCTGTTCAGCGCCATCAAGGCCTACAAAGCCTGTCGAAATGCCGGCATCAAACCCCTCATCGGGGTTGAGCTGGCCATCAGCGACGCCCCAGTAGCGGACACATCCGATCTTGTGGTGCTGATCTGTCAGAATAACGAAGGTTTTAAAGCGCTGAGTCGGCTGCTCACCAAAGCGCACCAGAGAATCAAAAACGGCGGTGATATCGCACTTGACCGCCGCTGGCTGACTGAAGCCAATTGCCGCGGATTGATTGCACTTTCAGCCGGCCTGCATGGCGAAGTCGGACGCCATCTGCTCACCAGCAAGAATGATCATGCAGTTCGGGCACTTAACTGGTATCGGGCAATCTTTCCGGATCGTTTCTACCTGGAAGTCTCGAGATTTGGCGAGCAGTCTGAAACGTTTTACAACGATGCTGCACTGGACCTCGGCGAGCATACCAATACACCCGTGGTCGCAACCCATCAACCGCGCTTTATCAGGCAGCAAGAGTACGAGTTTCATGAACTTCGAGTGACCATTCACGATCAGCAGGTGGGCGGTGTGAATAACGTGGGTAGAAGGTCCTATACCGACGAGCAGTACTTCTGCACGGCTGAACAAATGGCAGATAAATTCGCCGATGTGCCGGCTGTCATCGAGAACAGCTTTGAAATTGCCAGGCGCTGCAATTTACACCTTGAGTTGAACACTGCGACGCACATGCCGGCTTATGGAACGGACTCGCAGGATTTTGACATCAATGTACACCTTCGTAAAGAAAGCTATGACGGGCTTGAGCGTCTCTTGCAGGGCACAGCCGATCAACGCTACCGCGACCGCCTTGAACATGAGCTCAGCATCATTGAAAAAACCAATTTTGCCGGCTACTTTCTGATTGTGTCAGACATTATTCGCTGGGCCAAAACCGAGGGTGTTTCAGTCGGTCCAGGCCGCGGTTCCGGCGCGGGTTCCCTGGTTGCGTTCTGTCTCGATATTACCACTGTCGACCCAATCCGTCATGGCTTGATTTTTGAGCGGTTTTTGACACCGGATCGTATCTCGCCACCCGACTTTGATATTGACTTTTGCGTGTGGCAGCGCGAGAAGATTATTGAACACGTCACGTCGCGCTACGGCATGGATCAGGTTGCACAGATTATCACCTATCAGACCATGGCAGCACGTGCCGCGGTGAAAAATGTCGGTCGCGCAATCAGGCCGGATTATCTTTTTTATGACCAGGTTGCCAAACTGATTCCAAACGAGCTCAATATTACGCTGGCACAGGCCCTTGAGCGAAGCTCAGAGCTGAAGGAACGCTACGACAACGAATCACGCATCAAAGAGCTGATTGACAGCAGCATGATCCTCGAAGGCCTGGTGCTGAATGTTGGCAAGCACCCGGCCGGACTGGTCATCGCACCGTCAACGATTACCGATTTTGCCGCACTGATGGCCGATACGGAAAGCGGCCGCGACACCACTCATTTTGACAAGGACGATCTCGAAGATATTGGTCTGGTCAAGTTTGACTTTTTGGGGCTGAGAACCCTGACCATCATCGCGCTGGCGATTCGCAACATCAACGCACGCTTGAATCCGGATGAACCGCTGTCAGAATACTTGATTCCAGAAGATGACGAGGCAACATACAAGTACATCAGCAGCGCACGGACCATGGGTGTTTTCCAGCTTGAATCTGCTGGAATGCAGCGGCTGATCCATGAGATGAAACCCAGCGAGTTTAGTCACCTGGTCGCACTGGTAGCACTCTACAGACCTGGGCCCATGCAAACCGGCATGGACGATATGTATATCGAAAATCAGCGGCGCGGGAGCTACGAAGTTCCACATCCCAGCCTCAAGGAAGTGCTTGATGAGTCCCACGGGGTGATTCTTTACCAGGAACAGGTCATGAAAATCGCCCAGCTCATGTCAGGCTATACGCTTGCCGAAGCAGATATTCTCAGAAAGGCGATGGGCAAGAAACTGAAAAAGGAAATGCACGAGCAGCGCAAACGTTTCGTCGACGGAGCCGTTGAAAAAGGCTATGAACAAAAGCTCGCAGGAAACGTGTATGACCTGATCGAAAGTTTCGGCGGCTACGGGTTCAACAAGTCGCATTCAGTGGCTTACGCGGTGCTTTCTTATCGAACGGCATACCTGAAGACGCACTATATGACAGACTATCTGGCTGCCTATATGAGTGTCGACATGGATGTCAAGACCGTCGCCAAGCTGTGTACGGATGCCAAGGCCCACGAGATTGAAGTTCTGCCGCCGGACATCAACCAAAGCATTTACAACTTTACTGCGCTCAATGAACGGCAGATTCTGTATGGACTCGGTGCGCTCAAGCGGATTGGCAAAGCAGTGGTCGAATCGATTGAAAATACCCGGCAAGCCAGCGGCAGGTTTAAGGATCTGACAGACTTTTGCATGCGAAATGATTTGCAGGTCGTAACCAAAAATGCCTGTGAAGCACTGATTTGTGCCGGTGCATTTGATTCACTCAACCCAAAGCGTGGCGAGCTCCTGAATCAGCTGAATCATGTCTATGGTGTTGCGCAGCGCCGTGTTGAAGACGAAAGTTTCGGTCAGGTAACGCTGTTTGACAATGATTCCGCCGCGAAGATCAGTCAAGAGGAAGTCGTCACGACAAATGGCGCGGTATGGTCGAGTGCGCAGCTGCTGACCAAGGAGTATGAGATTCTGGGTCTTTACCTGACCGGTCACCCGACAGAGCTCTATGCAGATGAGCTAAGTACGCTGGGTGTCAGACAGAAGTTAGTTTCCATTGGTGTTGATACGCAGGGGGAAGTCACGGTTGCCGGATCGATTCGCAACCGACACCTGGTCGAACGCCGCGGGGAAACGAGAGCGTATTTTGAAATCGAAGACGCTTCCGGCCAGCTGTCCATCGCGGTGTATAACGATATCTATTCAAAGTACCGGGATCGCATTGTGGAAAATGCCATCGCCATTATCACCGGCCAGCTCGAAAATCCTGAATCAGGCGTGCAGCAGCGCCTTAGAGCATCGCGGGTATTGAATCTCGATACGGTTCGCCAGTCAACGAGTGCGCGCGTGGTTCTCCGGCTTCGGCATGGTTCAACCGGGCCCGATGCGATTGCCAAACTAAAGAAAGCGATGACTGCACAGCCTGGCGAGCGGCACAGGGTGCATGTCGAATATATGTCGGCAAACGGTACAATTGTGCCATATCGATTAAATGAGAGCTGGCGCGTAACCGTAACCGACGATTTCATTACCAATCTTAGAGCGATACTGGGAGACCGCGCAGTGCTGGTAGACCATTCAACGGCCCCGGCACGCGGTTAAATCACCGCTTACGCAACCAGTCGGGAAAATTAACAATGGACTCAACCATGACCAAGTTTCTGGAGTTTGAAAGGCCTGTTGCCGAAGTCAAGGCAAAAATTGAAGAGCTCAGGCGTTTCAACAGTGACAACGAGGTGGATTTCTCTGATGAAATCGAACGCCTGGAAAAGCGTCGCGCAAGCCTGGAACGGTCGATTTTTTCGGCACTCACACCGTGGCAGATAACCCAACTGGCCCGCCATCCCTTGCGCCCATATTCCCTGGATTACATTGAACGGATTTTTACAGATTTTCACGAACTGCACGGTGACCGGGCGTATGCGGATGACCCCGCAATCGTAGCCGGACTGGCGCGCTTTAACGGCCAGGGCGTTGTAGTCATCGGTCATCAGAAAGGCCGCGATACCACCACCAAGCTGACCAGGAACTTTGGTATGCCGCGCCCCGAGGGCTATCGGAAAGCCCAGCGCGTGGTGAAACTCGCCGAGCAGTTCTCGCTGCCGGTGTTTACCTTTATTGACACCCCCGGTGCGCATCCCGGACTGGATGCAGAGGCGCGCGGTCAATGTCAGGCGATTGCTTCCAGCATGCTTGCGATGGTGCGAGCAAAATGCCCGATTATTGCTTCTGTCATCGGCGAGGGCGGCTCAGGTGGCGCACTCGCAATTGGCATTGCTGATGAGGTGATCATGCTGGAGTATTCGGTGTATTCGGTGATCTCACCAGAAGGCTGCGCCTCAATTCTATGGAAGGATGCAAGCAAGGCGTCTGATGCAGCTGAGGTGTTGGGGCTGACCTCTGATCAGCTCGCCAAACACGGGCTGATTGACGTGGTGGTTAAAGAGCCCTTAGGCGG